>JAWAOK010000006.1:0-33525 GCA_038894875.1 Candidatus Nezhaarchaeales archaeon | reverse complement strand
AGACCCTGGCCGGCATAGCTCACGGCTATAGCGACAACCTACTGCTTAGGGCCGCGGACGTCACCTTAAAGGAGGGGCGCCCCCTAGTCCTAGTGGTCCGCGAGACCCCCCTGAGCGTACTTCACTTAAGGAACATGCTGGCGGCGGCTGAAGCGGGCGCAGTCATCCTACCCCCAGTGCTGACCTTCTATCACAAGCCTCGCAGCATAGGGGACTTGGTCGACTACGTCGTGGGGAAGGTGCTGGACGTGCTCGGCCTGGAGCACGGCCTCTACAGGAGGTGGGGTGAGCGGGAGGCTCGCCCTACTTAGCCGCCGCTGGGCATAGGCGCTCCATTAGCTGAGAGAAGCCCTGGTTCCCCACGAGGGCGGCCATGTAGAAACCCATTATGGACATCTCTATCCACGCCTTAGCTAAGATCGGCACTAGCAGGGGCCTTAGGAACGCCGCTGCCTGCGGGGCGAAGAGCGGTATTAGGGCCAGGAAGAAGGCCGCGGTGAAGAGGCACTCGGGCACGTAGCCCAGTAGCGTGGCGGCGAGGGCCCCCACCGCCCTCCTATTCTTGTGGAGGCCGAGGGCCCTGCCCAGGGCCCCGACGCTCAGGCCGGTCAGGGACTTCCCTACGATGAACCCGGGGAGGTATAGGAACGGGAGGCCGCTGACTGACCCAAAGTAGAGGCCCCCGCCTACGCCGGCTATGGCCCCCGCAGCCAAGCCAGCCAGCGGGCCTCCATATATCGCAGCTATCAAGGTGCCCATGTGAGATAGGTCCAACGCCACCTGCCCCCAGTTGAGTATCGTTATGGAGATAACGAACATCGCGTTCCCTAGAGCCCCCATCATCGCTATGAAGGCGACCCGCCTCGCGCCCTCGCCCAACTTGGGCCCCGCGCCCCCTAAGGCCCACTCCTTTTAGAGTTTTCTACTCTATTTTGAGTAGCTCAAGGGGCTTGGGCAGCGCGCAGGGACTCCGTAGTCTATGGCTCGAGGCTGCTTGAGCACTCCTCAAAGCGCAAGGGGGCATATTTGAGGAGTGCTCAAAATAGAAAGGCTTAAATTGAGGCCTCCGTAAACAAGCATCCCTGCCTTCGGTGTCCAAGGTGAAGGTGGCGCTGGCCTACTCGGGGGGCCTAGATACCTCAGTCATGATTAAGTGGCTCCAGGAGAAGTACGGGGCGGAGGTCTACACAGTCACGCTAGACGTGGGCCAGGGGGAGGACCTGGGGGAGGTAGCCGAGAGGGCCCTGAGGCTGGGCGCGGTCGAGCACTTCTCGATAGACGCTAAGGAGGAGTTCGTTAGGGACTACGTGTTTCGGGCCGTGAAGGCCAACGCCCTCTACGAGAACAAGTACCCAGTCAGCACGGCCCTCTCCAGGCCCTTGATAGCTAGGAAGCTGGTCGAGGTGGCCAAGCGCGTGGGGGCGGACGCCGTGGCTCACGGGTGCACTGGCAAGGGGAACGACCAGGTTAGGATGGAGGTCACCGTAAAGGCGCTCTGCCCCGAGCTCAAGGTGATCGCCCCAGTCAGGGAGTGGGGGCTGAGTAGGGAGGCGGAAATGGAGTACGCTAGGCGCCACGGGATCCCAATTAAGGAGGGGAGGGGCGTCTACAGCATAGACCAAAACCTGTGGGGCCGCTCCATTGAGTGCGGCCCCCTGGACGACCCCTCAGAGGAGCCCCCCGAGGAGGTCTTTGAGTGGACGGTGCCCCCAGAGAAGGCCCCCGAGTCGCCTACCTACGTGTCCATACGCTTCGAGAGGGGGGTGCCCGTCGAGCTCAACGGCGAGAGGCTGGGGGGCGTCGAGCTAGTCTCTAGGATGAATAGGCTGGCGGGCATGAACGCCGTCGGCAGGATAGACCATATAGAGGACAGGCTCGTGGGCATTAAGTCCCGCGAGGTCTACGAGTGCCCGGCGGCGGTCTGCATCATAGAGGCCCACCAGGACCTAGAGAAGCTCGTGCTGACTAGGCACGAGCTGGCCTTCAAGGAGCTAGTCGACCGCGAGTGGGCTAGGCTGGTCTACTTCGGCCTGTGGGAGGACCCGCTTAGGGAGGACTTGGAGGCCTTCATAGACGCCTGCCAAGCGAGGGTCGAGGGCGAGGTCAGGCTGAAGCTCCACCGCGGCTCCCTCCGCGTCGTAGCCCGCTCCTCCCCCTACAGCCTATACGAGCGCGACTTAGTCACGTACTCCGGCCCGTCCCCCTTCGACCAGTCGTGGGCCAAGGGCTTCATAGAGATCTGGGGGCTGCAGTCTGTAGTGGCCAGGGCTAAGCGCAGGCTCAGGGAGGGCCCCCCATGAGCTCATTTAGGCTAGCCCTCCTGGGCCCCCAGCCAGTCGAAGTAACTAAGTACGTGTCCTCAGTGAGGCACGACGTGGAGATAGTCGAGGAGGTCGTTAAGGTGAACAAGGCGCACGTAGTGATGTTGGCCGAGAGGGGCCTCGTCAGCCGGCGGGCGGCCTCCCTCATCCTGAAGGCGCTCGACGCCCTCCCCCCCTCAAAGCTCCTGGACCCCTCGTTTGAGGACGTCCACGCAGCTCTGGAGCACTGCGTGGAGGAGGCGGCCGGCCCCGAGGCCGCTGGCTGGATGCACCTAGCCAAGAGCAGGAACGACCAGGTGGCCGCGGCAATAAGGATGAGGCTCCGCCTCAAGATAATTGAGGCCGGGCTGGCGCTCGTCGCGCTTAGGAGGGCCCTCCTGAGGCAGTGCGCCGAGCACACGGCGACCGTAATGCCCGGCTACACCCACCTCCAGCGCGCCCAGCCAGTTACGCTGGCCCTCCACCTCCTCGCCCACCACGACGCCCTCGCCAGGGACACCGATAGGCTTAAGGAGTGCTACGCCAGGGTGAACCTCTCCCCAATGGGAGCTGCCGCCTTGGCCGGCACGAGCCTGCCGATAGATAGGCGCATGGTCGCTGAGCTCCTGGGCTTCGACGGAATAGTGGAGAACACTATGGACGCGGTCTCCTCGAGGGACTTCGCCCTAGAGGCCATGGCCGCGGCCTCCATAGCCATGCACTCCCTGAGCAGGCTAGCCGAGGAGCTCGTGCTCTGGTCCACCTCGGAGTTCGGCTTCCTCGAGCTAGCTGACGAGCACGTCTCTACGAGCAGCATCATGCCTCAGAAGAGGAACCCTGTCGTGGCCGAGGTGGCCAGGGCCAGGGCCTATAGGGCCGTGGGCGACTTAGCCGCCTCCATCGCCACCCTCTCCTCCCTACCCCTCAGCTACAACTTAGACCTACAGGAGGTGACGCCCCTACTATGGGACTGCTTCGAGCAGCTGACCTCGACGCTCAAGGTCATGGCCGACCTCATCGCCACGGCTAAGTTTAGGAGGGAGCGCATGGAGGAGCTCCTGAGCGACGGCTACTCCAACGCCACCGAGCTGGCCAACCTACTGACGCTCAAGGGGGTCCCGTTTAGGCTGGCCCACCAGATAGTCGCCACGCTAGTCAGGAGGTTCGTGGAGGGCGGGAGGAAGTTGAGGGAGGCCTCGCCCGAGGACTTGGCCTCCGCCGCGTCCGCCCACGGGGTGGAGGTGGAGGTGGGCGCCGAGGAGATGCGCAGGGCCCTCGACCCTAGGTGGGCGGTGGAGGCGTGTAGGGTCGAGGGGGGGCCGAGCCCAGGGGTTGTTGGGGAGATGGTCAGAGCTAGGCTTAAGAAGGCTGAGGAGGACGAGCTCTTCTTCGCCTCCCTCAAGTCGAGGCTGGAGGCCGCCGACGAGCGCCTCCAGTCCTTAGTCAAGCTCCTGGAGTCGGAGGTGGAGTAGGTGAAGGTGGCCTGCCCTGAGTGTGGAGGGGAGGTGCCCATCCCGGACGACGTGGTAGTGGGGGAGATAGTCAGCTGCCCCGACTGCGGCCAGGAGTACGAGGTTTACGAAGTGGGCGGGGAGGGCCCTAAGATAAGGCCAGCCGAGGTGCCGGCTGAGGACTGGGGCGAGTGAGGGATAGCAGTGACCGCCGTCGCCATAATCTACGACAGGCTCCGCTGGGAGGAGAAGGAGCTAGTGAGGGCGGCTAGGGCCAAGGGGGTCGAGGCCAAGTCGGTGGACGCCAAGTCGCTGAGCCTATTCCCCAGCCGCGACCTGCCCTCCTCGCTGGCCCAGGTCGTCCTGCAGCGCTGCATGAGCCACTACCGCGGCCTCTACGCCTCCGCCTTCCTAGAGGCCTGCGGCGTCAGGGTCGTGAATAGCTTCGCCGCCACCCACCTGTGCGGCGACAAGCTGCTCACCAGCCTAGCCCTCTTTAAGGCGGGGCTGCCCGCGCCACCCTTCGCCCTAGCCTTCACAATACAGTCGTCTCTCAAGGCCATCGAGAGGCTGGGCCTCCCCGTCGTCCTGAAGCCAGTCGTGGGCAGCCACGGGAGGCTGGTGTCCATGGCTAGCAACATGGACATAGCCAGGTCCCTCCTTGAGCACGAGGAGGCCATGGGGGACGGGCTCCACCGGGTCCACTTCATCCAGCGCTACATAGAGAAGCCCTCTAGGGACATAAGGGCGGTCGTCGTCGGCGGGAGGGTGGCAGCGTCCATATATCGGTACGCGCCAGAGGGGGAGTGGAGGACGAACGTGGCCATCGGCGGGAGGGCCGAGCCCTGCAGGCTGAGCGGGGAGGCCGAGGAGCTAGCCTTAAAGGCGTCGGAGGTGCTGGGCGTGGAGGTCGCCGGGGTGGACTTAATGGAGTCTAGGGAGGGCCTGCTCATAAATGAGGTGAACCCCACGGTGGAGTTCAGGGGCGCCGCCCTAGCCACCGGCGTCGACGTGGCCTCCGCCATCATCGACTACGTAGTTGAGGTGGCCAAGCGTTGAGGGTCGGCGTGATAGGCGCGTCCGGCTTCACCGGCGGCGAGCTACTGAGGCTCCTCTTGAGCCACCCCAAGGTCGAGGTCGCCGTGGCCACGTCGCGGGAGTACGCTGACGAGTACGTATTTAGGGTCCACCCGAACCTGAGGGGGATCACGGAGCTCAAGTTTAGCCCCCTGAACCTAGACAAGGTGGCTAAGGAGTGCGACGCAGTCTTCCTGGCCACTCCCCACGGGGTCTCAGTGAAGTACGTCCCGCCCCTCCTCGAGGTGGGGCTTCGCGTAATAGACTTGAGCGCCGACTTTAGGCTAAAGGACCCGGGCCAGTATAGGGCCTGGTACGGCTGGGAGCACCCAAGGCCGGACCTGCTTAAGGAGGCCGTCTACGGCCTCCCCGAGCTACATAGGGACGAGATAAGGGGGGCCAGGCTAGTGGCCTGCCCAGGGTGCACCGCCACTGCCTCAATCCTAGCGCTGGCGCCCCTCGTCAAGGCCGGCTTCGTGGACCTAGACCACTTAGTCGTCGACGTTAAGATGGGCTCGTCGGGCGCTGGGAGCGAGCCCACGCTCTCGAGCCACCACTCAGTCAGGGCCGGCGTAGTGAGGCCCTACGCTCCGGCGGGCCACCGCCACTGCGCCGAGATCGAGCAGGAGCTGGGCAGGCTCGCCGGCAGGGGGCTCAAGGTAGCCATGTCCGCCCACGCAGTAGACATCGTCAGGGGGATCCTATCGACCGGGCACGCCTTCCTAACCCGCCAGGTCTCTCAGGGGGAGCTGTGGAGGGCCTACCGCTCCATGTACAGCGGCGAGCCCTTCGTCAGGATAGTCAAGGACAAGAAGGGCCTCTACCGCCTGCCCGACCCCAAGGTAGTCGTGGGCACTAACTTCTGCGACGTGGGCTTTGAGCTGGACGAGCGCGTCGGCAGGGTGGTCGCCCTGTCCGCCATAGACAACTTAGTGAAGGGGGCCGCCGGCCAGGCCGTCCAGTGCTTCAACATAATGATGGGGTACGACGAGAGGGAGGGCCTAGGCTTCTTCGGGGCCCACCCGCTCTAGGGGGGCCCGGCGCCGCTGCGGTAAGCTTATTACCTTAAGGCGCCCCAGTGGTGGCGCACGGCGCCTCAGGAGGCTCGCGATTGACGCTAGTGGTCAAGGTTGGGGGGGACTTAGTTAAGGACGAGGGGGCCATGCAGAGGGTGCTCCAGGACGTCAAGGAGGTAGCCAGCAGGCGCCGCGTAGTGCTGGTCCACGGGGGAGGCGACATAGTCACGGACGTCGCCCTGAAGCTGGGCAAGGAGCAGGTGTTCGTCACTAGCCCGGAGGGCTTCAGGAGCCGCTACACGGACCGCGAGACGGCCGAGATATACTCCATGGTCATGTCCGGCCTAATTAACAAGCGTCTCGTCGTGGGCCTCCAGAGGCTGGGGGTGAGGGCCGTGGGCCTCTCGGGCCTCGACGCCGGCCTCCTCAGGGCTGAGCGAAAGAAGAAGCTAATAATCATTGACGAGAGGGGGAGGAGGAGGGCGATCGAGGGGGGCTACACCGGCAGGATAGTGGCCGTCGGCGCCTACGTACTGGAGGAGCTGCTGAGGCTGGGCCTCCTGCCGGTGGTGGCCCCCGTGGCGCTGGGGGATGAGTACGAGATCCTCAACGTCGACGGCGATAGGGCGGCGGCCCACATAGCCGGCGCGCTGAGGGCGGAGCTGGTCCTACTCACTGACGTAGAGGGGGTAATGGTGGACGGGGGGCTGGTCCGCGAGGTGAGGGCTAGCGAGGTCGAGGCCCTGCTGAGGAAGGTCGGGCCGGGGATGATAACGAAGGTGTACGCGGCGAGCGAGGCTCTCTCCCTCGGCTCCCCCAGGGCCGTAATAGCCTCCGGCCTCGTGGAGGGCCCCGTATCGTCTGCCCTAGCCGGCGGGGGCACCCACTTCACCCCCTAGCGAGGCTGGCGTCGGCTTGGCCTCGGCCTTTGAGATCGAGGACCGCTACCTGGCGCCCACTTACCAGAAGCTGCCAGTGGCCTTAGTGAAGGGCAGGGGGTGTTACGTGTGGGACGTCGAGGGCCGCAGGTACCTGGACTGCATGTCCGGCTACGGGGTGGCCCTCCTAGGCCACTGCCACCCGAGGGTGGTCGAAGCCATCAAGCGCCAGGCGGAGGAGCTCATCACTTGCCACGGCTCGCTCTACAGCGAGGCCCGCGCGGCCTTCTTAGAGAGGCTCTTTAAGCTGATGCCGAGGGGCTTGGACAAGGCCTTCCTATCTAACAGCGGCGCCGAGGCCGTCGAGTGCGCGCTGAAGATCGCTAGGAAGTACACGAAGAGGAGGGGGATAGTGGCCATGGTTAAGTCGTACCACGGAAAGACCATGGGCGCCCTATCCGCCACCTGGGACCCCAAGTATAGGTCCCCCTTCGAGCCTCTCGTGCCCGGCTTCAAGTTCGTCCCGTACGGTAGGGCCGACAAGCTGCGCGAGGCAATGGACGAGGACACGGCGGCCGTCATCCTAGAGCCCATCCAGGGCGAGGGCGGAGTGAACATCCCTCCCCCGGACTACCTGAGGCAGGTCAGGGAGGTGTGCGACGAGCGCGGCGCCTTAATGGTGTTGGACGAGGTCCAGACCGGGCTGGGTAGGACTGGGAGGATGTGGGCCTTCGAGCACTTCAACGTAGTCCCCGACGTAGTCTGCCTGGCCAAGGCAGTGGCTGGAGGCATCCCCATGGGCGTCACTGTAGCTAGGGGGGACGTAATGGAAAGCCTGAAGGTGGGGGAGCATAGCACTACGTTCGGCGGGAACCCCCTCGCCTGCGCAGCGGCCTCGGCGGTCCTAGACGTAATCGTTGAGGAGAGGCTGCCCGAGAGGGCGTGGGAGGTGGGGGGGTACTTCAAGCAGAGGCTCCAGGAGGACCTCGCCGACGTGAGGCTCGTCCGCGAGGTCAGGGGGCTGGGCCTAATGCTGGGCATAGAGCTGAGGCTCGCCATAATACCCCGCGTCGTGACCTCCCTAGTCTCGAGGGGGCTGCTGTCGCTCTACTCAGGCCTCAACATCCTGCGCCTCCTGCCCCCCCTCATCATCTCTCGGAGCGAAGTGGACGAGGCCGTGGAGAAGATTAAGGCCGTCCTAAGCGAGGAGTGCCCCCCCTCGCAGGCCGCCCCTCCACCTTAGCGGCCGCGAGCCGCCGGGTGTGGGCCTTGGAGGACTTCGCGATCAACCTCCTCAAGTCTATGGTAGAGGTCTACAGCCCCACCGGCCGCGAGGGGGGGCTCGCCTCCCTCTTAAAGGAGGAGCTGGCCAGGCTGGGCTTCGAGGTGTGCGTGGACGCCGTGGGCAACGTCATCGCTGAGGCGGGGCGGGGCCCCACGGTGTTAATGTGCGGCCACATGGACACCGTTAGGGGGAGGCTCCCCGTTAGGGTGGTCGACGGCCGCCTCTACGGGAGGGGGGCGGTGGACGCGAAGGGCCCGCTGGCCTCAATGATAGTCGCCTCCAAGCTCTACGCCTCCGCCTCCCCACGCTTCAAGCTCCTCGTGGCCTGCGTCGTTGATGAGGAGGGCTACAGTAGGGGGGTCAAGCACTTAGTCGCCACTCTCGAGCAGCCGACGTACGCCTTCTTCGGCGAGCCCAGCAACACGTACGGGATAACGGTGGGCTACCGCGGGAGCCTCCTCGCCGACCTCCACTTTAGGACTAAGAGGGGCCACTTAGCCTCCCAGGGCCTCTTCACCAACGCCCTGGAGCTCGCCGTCGAGGCTTGGAGCAGGCTCAGGGAGGAGGCCTCTAAGAGGGCTAGGCCCGGGAGTAGGTTCTACAGCCTAGACGCCTCCCTAGTTAGGCTGACCTCCTCCAGAGCGCTTGGAGTGGTCCCGTTCAGGGCCGCCGCCCTAGTCAACCTGCGCCTCCCCCCCTCAATGGCCTGCCGGGAGGCCGTCGAGCTCCTCGAGCGCGTCGTCGGGCCCCTCGTTGGCAGGGAGGGGGTGGAGGGAGGGGTCAAGGTCATCGACTGCATCGAGGCCTTCGAGGAGCCCCGCACCTCGCCGCCGGTGAGGGCGCTCCAGCGGGCCATAGTTAAGCAGCTGGGTAGGAAGCCGCAGCTCCTCCTCAAGACCGGGACGGGGGACGTGAACGTAGCTAAGCGCAGTTGGCCGATACCCATGGCAGTCTACGGCCCCGGGGACTCGAGGCTCGACCACACAGACGAGGAGAACATAGCCCTCCGCGACTACTTAGACTCGATAAGGGTGTGGGCCGAGGCCCTGAGGCAGCTCGAGCAGATACACTTCTCCAAGGCTAGCTCGGCGCCGAGCTAAGTGCCCGCTGGGGCACGCCCCTCACGGCGGCGGCCAGCCCCCCCTCAGTTAGGCTAGCTAGCTTGCGCTCAATGTACCCCTTTAGCAGCCTAGCTATTCTCTTAATTATAATGGCGGCCACCGGGTTCAGGCACCTGACGTAGTCGTCGACTAGCTCAATGAGCCACTTTAAGTCGTGGCCGAGCACCAGCCGATAGAGCTCCAAGTGGAGTGGTGTGGCGTCCTCAATGAGCCTCATCGGCTTGTGCTTAGAGCCCGGCGGTGGGACGTAGAGGAGGGGGACCATTAAGCTCTTGTAGGGCCTCAGCCTCTTGACTAACTCTATCGTGGCCTCCACGTCCTCCGCCTGCTCCCCCGGGAGGTTCACGATGAGCGTGGCGCACGGCACCCAGTTGTTGTCGGCGCAGGTGGCGAAGGCCTCCTCGACCACCTCCGGCCAGTCCACCGGCCTGTACGGGTAGGGCTTCATCCTCATCAGCCTCTCCATCAGCCTAGGGCTACCGGTCTCTATGCCCGTCTGAAAGCCCATCCACGACCTGCGCGTAAGCCCCAGCATCTTGCTTATCTCCTCGACTAAGCTCGGCGAGGAGGCGATGGACGAGAGCGAGGCGTGACTCACTCCCACCTCCCTCACCCCCTCCTCGCGCACTGCCTTGAAGAGCCCCAGCACCCTATCGGGCTCTATGCTCAAGGCGCCCGCCCCATAGCGCAGCACGTCCTCAGCGTGGAGGCAAACGCCGCGCCTACGCACCCTCACGTTGACCCTCACGTCCTCTATTATGTCGTTCAGTGGGCGGTGCCTGAGCCTACGCAGCGTAGGTAGGCAGAAGGCGCAGCCCCTACCGCAACCCCTCGAGACCTCCACGAGGCCCCCGACGGTAGCCCCCCTGAGCCTCGGGACCTCGCCCTCGCCCGGGGCCATGGAGGGAGGGACCTCGATTATCAGCGGCCCCTTGAAGCCCCCCTCTGAGAGCTCCTTGAAGAGCTTGGGGGCTACCAGCTCGCCCTCCCCTACGACGACCACGTCTATGCCCAGCTTGGCAGCGTCCTCCTCGCGTATCTGCCAGGCCCCCGGCCCCCCCACGACTAGCTTGGCACCCCCCTCCCTAGCCCTCTGAATCGCCCTGCTCCCCACCAGCCTCCTGAATGCCCAGGCTGACATGGGCTCCTCGTGGATCGCTCCGTAGGGGCCGGCTAGGGTAGATGACGAGGGCCCCAGCCCCAGGGGGTCGAAGGCAGATACTCCTATCACCCTAGTGCCTGGCCCGATCGCAGACTCCAGCTTATCTGGGGGGACCACGGCCACCTCCCCCTCACTAAAGTGGCCGCTGGCTATGAGCGCCGCCTCTATCCTCCTCAACCCGTGGGGGGCCAGCAGCGCCCTCCCATCCTTGTCTGCGGGGACGGGCCTGGCCAAGAAGTTAAAGACTATGAATGGGTGGAAGAGCGGGAAGCCTCGCCTCGGTGCAGTCGTTAGGAAGCCCAGGAAGAGGCCCCCTCCGTAGTCGCTCATTAGCGTCCTGTCCGCGGTGAGGACTACCTTGAAGCCCCCCCGGGCCACGCAAGTGGGATGGCTAAGAGCTAATATAGGCTTTTCTCGACATTAGCATAGCCCGGTGCGCAGCTAGGCCTCGCGTTGGGTGCGGCCCGTGGGCGGCGTTGAGGAGCTCATCTATCAACTACTGGCTAGCTACGGCTACTTAGGGGCCTTCCTCTCCTCCTTCCTCTCCCACTTAGTCCCCTTCCTACCCCTCCCCTACCTGGCCGTGGTCTGGCTGCTGTCTTCGACGGTGCCCGGCCTCAGCCCGCTGCTGGTGGGGCTCTTGAGCGGGCTGGGGGCCGGGCTGGGCAAGCTGTCCTCTTACCTAATCGGCCGAGGGGGGGCCTGCATAGTGGGCGAGGAGCGCAGGAGGCAGCTGGAGGCGCTCAAGGGCCTCGTCGGCGACTACGCGGGCCTGGCCGCCTTCCTCGCCTCAGCCACCCCCATCCCCGACGACATCGTCCTCATACCAGTGGGGATGGTGCGCTACCCACTGTGGAGGTACTTGGCCGCCACCCTCGCTGGAAAGGTGACCCTCTGCACCTCAGTGGCGCTCTTCGCCTCCGTGCTCGGCGAGGCCTTGAAGTGGCTCGTCGGGGCTGAGGGGGGCTGGGCGTTAGCGGCCGCGTCCGTAGCTATCATGCTCCTCCTTAGCTACTTCATCCTGCGCATCAACTGGATGGCGGTGGCTGAGGAGTTGGCTAAGTCCGGCTGGAGGGGGCTGGTTGATAGGGCTAGGCGCGAGGGGCTCGGCTTCCTCTTTACTAGGCGCCGCCCTGCCTAAGCCACTTAGTCAGCTGGACGGGCTCCTTCAGTGACGTCGCTAGCTCTATGGCCTCGTCGAGGCTCCTGAGCCTCAGCCCCCTCAGGGCCTCGAAGCCCCAGGCTGAGCACTTTATGGCAGAGATTATGCTAGCGACTACGGTGGCCTTGTGCAGGTCCCCCCTCGAGGCAAAGTAGGCGGTCAGGAAGGCCCCGCTCCAAGCGTCCCCCGCCCCAGTGACGTCCACTGGTTGCTTGACCAGGGCCGTCAGGGCCGGGGTGAGCTCTATAGAGTCCTCGCGCTTAATTAAAGCGCCCACCTCGCCCAGCGTGACCACGAGGGTCTTGGCCCTGACCCTCCTCGCCGCCGCCACTATGGCCTCAATGCCAGTGAGCATCCTCAGCTCCTCGTCACTCAGTACGGCTATGTCCGCCCCCTCCACTGCCTTCAGTACCGCGGCCCTGTTCCTAGGGTTGTCCTTTAGGTAGTGGGAGCACGTGTTGATGGACACCGTCAACTCTGGGGCCTCTCTCTTCAGCGCCTCCACCATGCGCAAGGCCTTCAGCGGATTCATCGGGGCCACGTGGACGAAGTCCCTCTTAAACACCATGGGCTTGAGCACATCACCCACGGTTATGCGCGAGCCGGCCGCTATCTCAATTTTAGTGTACCTGGCCCTCCACGACTCATCGTACACTATCTCGAACCTAGTCGAGGGCATCCTCACCACCTTTATCCCCTGCGGGGGGAAGTTTGCAAACAGGACCTCCTTGAATTGGTAGTCGTACCCTATCGCCGTAATTAAGAGCGGGTCGCAGCCCAGGGCCCTTGACGCCATGGCGGCGTAGAGCGCCGCCCCCCCGGGCTGGACCCTCTCGCCCCTGGGGTTAATCACTCGATCTATTGAGACGTGCCCTACGAAGGCCGCCCTCACCTCCCCCAACCTTCAGCAGCCCCGCTACTCAAGCACTAGGCTTGGACAGAAAAACTTTGAGCCTCGGCCTTTAACAGAGGGCCGCCCTATAGCAAAGCTTTTTAAGGCGCCCCACGCCACTGCGCTGGGCACGTGAGATGAGGGCCAAGTGCCCTGAATGCGATGGGGAGATTGACGTCCCCGACGACGCCGTTAGCGGGGAGATAGTCAGCTGCCCCGACTGCGGCCAGGAGTACGAGGTGGAGGTATCTGGAGGGAGGCTCGAGCTCAAGGTCGCTGAGCGGCTGAGGGAGGACTGGGGGGAGTAGGCGGCCGGCGCGGCGTGTCTTAAATGCGGCTCTGCATATTTTACGACAGGGTCCGCGTCGAAGAGAAGATGCTCTACGAGGCCGCGCTCAAGCTGGGCATTGAGGCGCTAATGTACGACTCCAAGGACTTCTACGCCTCGGCCGTCGACGACTCCCTGCCCGAGCCCGTGGGCAGCGCCGACGTAGTCGTCCAGCGCTGCGTCAGCCACTACAGGGCCCTCCACTCCACCATGCTCCTTGAGCGCAAGGGCCTCCCGGTCGTCAATAGCTACCGCTGCCTCGACCTCTGCGGCAATAAGTTAATGACGACCCTCCTCTTGAGCCGAGCTGGGGTGCCCACCCCCAAGACGTACGTCGCCTTCACTAAGGAGGCCGCGCTAAGGGCCCTCGACGAAGTGGGCTACCCAGCCGTCCTGAAGCCCGTCCTGGGCAGCTGGGGCAGGCTCCTATCGTTAGTGAGGGACCCCGTGGAGGCGGAGGCCGTGATAGAGCACCGCGAGCACCTGCCGCCGATATACCAAGTGTACTACATTCAAGAGTGCGTGAAGCGCCCCCCTCGGGACATTAGGGCCTTCGTGATTGACGGGGAGGTCGTCGCCGCCATCTACCGCTACTCAGCGCCAGGGGAGTGGAGGACTAACACTGCGCTGGGGGGCAGGGCCGTCAACTGCCCCATTACCCCCGAGCTGGAGGACCTCAGCCTGAGGGCGTCAGAGGCGGTCGGCGGCTTCTTCTTGGGCGTGGACCTCATGGAGGGCCCAGACGGCCTGTTAGTCCACGAGCTAAATGCCGTAGTCGAGTTCAGGAACAGCGTGCCGGCGACTGGCGTAGACATTCCAGGGATTGCCGTGAGGCGCATAGCCGAGGCGTTCAGGCGCTGAGCCCTTTCCGCCCGAGCCCCACGGCTGATGCGGCCTGAGCGCGCCGGCCTCGGGGTGGGCGCCTTCGCCTGCGACGCCCGGAAGCTGGCCCATGAGAAGCAGCGCGTAAGGGAGTTCGTGTGGAGCCTCCTCGAGCAGCGCGGGGTCGCGCTACCCCCTCTGCCGTGCCGCGGCCGCATCCCCAACTTCAGGGGGGCGGACGTAGCGGCCCTTAGGCTTAGGGAAATTAGGGAGTACGTAGGGGCGAGGGTAGTCCTGGTCGGCCCCGACTCGCCCCAATTCCACGTTAGGAGGATGGCCCTCCTCGACGGGAAGAAGGTCATAATGCCCACCCCCCGCCTAAGGCGCGGCTTCCTGATAATTGACCCGGCCAAGGTAGGGGGGAGGGTGGACGAGGCCTCCACCATAAGGGGGGCCTTCATTTACGGCAGTAGGGTGCCTCAAGTGCGCGACGTAGACTTCGTCGTGGAGGGGAGCGTGGCGGTTGACCTGGCTGGGCGCAGGCTGGGGAAGGGTGGTGGGTACGGCGACGTGGAGATAAGGATGGCTAGGGAGGCCAACCCCTGCGTCAAGGTGGCCACGACGGTGCACAGCCTTCAAGTGCTGCCCCACGTGCCCGCTGGCGAGGGGGACGAGAGGGTCGACTACATAGCTACTGAGGGGGCCCTCTACGTAGTCTCAGCCGCCTCAGGCTACTCGTAGAGCTCGTCTAACTTAGACGCCCCCCTCGGCCTCACGTACACGGCGTAAACAGCGTGGGGCTCGGCCTCGACGCAGAGCCTACAGGCCCCCTCGACGTCCTTCGGCTCGATGGGCTCTAGGTGGACCTCGAAGCCAGCGTCCTCGTAGGCCCTCGCCATCTCCCACAGCCTCTCCCCGCTCCCCACGAACATGAACCTCCAGCCCCCCCTCCTAAGCTCCTCGTCCCTAGCTGGCCTAAGCCCGCAGGCCTCCCCACCTATCGAACGGGCGGGGCTCGAGGAGAGCTGCTGGCTACTCGTAGAGCTCCTCCTCCACGCCCACGTTCATTTTAGGCATCCTCCCGTGGGCCTGGATGAATTGCTGCAGCAGCTCGCTCTCCCTCGACGTATACATCTTCGCCTCCTCCCAAGTGAAGTACTTGGCGTCCGTGGCCGTGGCCAATAGCTGCCTGAGCTCCTCCCTCATGTTGGCCGTCCCCCTTATGTATATGACCTCCTTGTTTGCGTCGAGCAGCTGTATGACCCCCTCCGCCTCCGGCACCGCCTCAATGGCCTCCGCCGTGAAGCTGAGCCAGCGCTCGGGCGGCAGGACCGGAGGGGATATGGTGAGCCTCAGATCGCACCTCAAGCACCTGGAGGCCTCCCTAACGGCCGCCTCCCTAGAGAGGCTGCCCTCTACCAGCGCAAAGCTCGCCCTCCTCTCAGCGGGAGGGGCCGAGGGCACCCTCGCACGCTGCCAGTAGGCGAACCCCTCGTCCCTACCCAGCCACTGCTTAGGGGGCAGGGGCGCCACCAAGGCAAAGTCCACCACCCCGTCCCCCCCGAGGAATTTGTCGATGCTGGACGCCGCCGCCCTCCCGGCGGCCATGGCCTCCACGACTGAGGCTGGCCCAGACACTACGTCTCCAGCTGCGAACAGCCCCCTAACGCTGGTCTCGAACGTCCCTGGCCTCACCTCCACCGTCCCCCTCGGCGTCAGCTTGACCCCGAGCTCCCTCGGGATTATGGAGGTGTCGACGAGTTGGCCTATGGCCACTATGACGCAATCCGCCTCGACGACGAACTCCGACCCCTTAATCGGAACTGGCCTACGCCTGCCCTTCTCATCCGGCTCACCGAGCTCCATTCTAATTAGCTCGACGCCCCTGACCCTCCCGCCCTCCCCCAGGATCTTAGTTGGGGCGGTGAGGAAGAGGAACTTGACCCCCTCCTCCTCAGCCTCAGCCACCTCAACTGGGTGGGCCGGCATCTCCTCCCTCGTCCTCCTGTAGGACACGACCACCTCCTCGGCCCCTAGCCTGAGCGCCGTCCTAGCGCAGTCCATGGCCGTGTTCCCGCCCCCCACCACTACCACCCTCCTCCCCACCTCGACCGGCTCCCCAAGGTTGACCCTCCTCAGGAAGTCTAGGGCATGGTATACCCCCCGCAGGTCCTCCCCCTCCACCTCGAGCCTGGCGCTGAGCTGAGCCCCCGTGGCCAGCAGGACGGCGTCGAACTCCCTCAGCAGCCTCGATAGGTCCTCCACCCTGTGCCCGAGCACGAACTTGACCCCCGCGGCCTCCACCTCCTTCAGCTCCGCCTCTAGGACCTCGCGGGGCAGCCTATACTTAGGGATGGCCAGGGACAGCATTCCGCCTGGCACCTTCTCCGCCTCGAACACCGTTACGTCGTGCCCCTTCAGCGCTAGTATGTATGCGGCCGTCAGGCCGGCCGGCCCCGAGCCGACGACGGCCACCCGCTTGCCCGTCCGCTCCCCCCTCCTCAAGAGCCCCCTCCACTTCGTCCCCCCCTCCTCGTAGGCGAAGCGCTTGAGGGCCCTTATGGCGATGGGCTCATTCACCTTCCCCCTCCTGCACACGTCCTCGCAGGGCCTTAGGCATACGTAGCAGAGCACTCCTGGCAGCGGCGCCCTCTCCCCGACGACGGCAATCGCCTCCTCCGCCCTCCCCTCAGCTATCAGCCTGACGTAGCGAGGCACGTCTACCTTGGCTGGGCACGTGCTCCTGCACGGCACCAGCGCCTCCTCCCTCCTCGCCGGGTCTACGTCCTTATCTAGGAGGGCGCCCGTCGGGCAGACTTCGACGCAGGACCCGCAGAACTTGCAGCCCGAGTCCTTTAGCGTGGGGGCCACGGTCCCCACTACGACGCGCCCGTCCACCACCGTGAAGGCGAGGGCCCCGACGCCCCTAACCTCACTGCACATCCTCACGCAGCGGAGGCAGCCTACGCATAGGTTGTAGTCCCTAACGAAGAGGGGCTCCGCCTCTACTACGGGCAGCCCCCTCGGCACGTACTTGGCGGTCTCCGGGGGGATCCCTATGTAGTCCGCCACCTTGCCTAGCTCACAGCGCCCTAGGAGCACGCAGCAGCGCTCGGCCTGAGGGACGTTTAGGGAGCACCTCAGCCTATCGCAACCCTCTCGGTTGGTGCAGGTCAGGCAGGCGTGGGGGTGGGTGGCTAGGAGCTCAGCCAGCCTCCTTCGCCTAGCCTCGACGACCTCCGGCGCATTCGTATATACTACCATCCCCTCCTCAACCTTAGTGGCGCACGCCCTAACCAGCTCCCCGACGCCCTCCACCTTGACTAGGCAGAGCCTACAGCCCTCGTGGGCCCTGCCCCCCTCGCCCACCACCTTAACTCCGTTGAGGTAGACAGCCTCCCTAGAGGTGTGGGACTGGCTTATCGGGGGCAGGTCGGGGTGGTGGCACAGGTGAGGTATGTACATCCCCGCGCTTAGGGCCGCCCTCAGGATGCTGTCCTCGGGCTTGGCCTCCACCTCAACCCCGTCCACAACGAGCCTCACCATTACCCTACCCCAGCCGAGCTAATGGGATGAGGGGAAATAAAAAATAGATTGGCTTAGGGAGGCTACCAGCTGTGCTCAATGGCCTGGGTCGGGCAGGCGGCTATGCAGGGAGGCACTACTTTCCTGCTGACTGGTTTGCAGGGGGCGCAGCTGTACTTCAGCTTCCAGCGGTGCTCCTCCCTGACGGAGGCCATCATCCCGCCCTCTATGTCGTAGTCGTTCGGCACGATCTCTAGCACCTTCTGCGGGCACGCCTCGACGCACTTGCCGCACCCATCGCACCTATCCGTGTCCACTATAATGAAGTAAGCTCCCGACCCGTCCCTGTAGCCGTAGTGGGCCTTCATCCCCTAGTTCACGCCTTGCGCTCCTTCTCGTAGAGGGCCTTGGCGAACAGCGCCGCGCCTATGGCGCCGGCGGCGACGGGGTCGTAGCCGGGCTTCGTCGGGTTCGGCAGCGGCTTAATGCCCAGGAGCCTAGTCACCCTGGTGACTATGCCTACGTTCTTAGACTGCCCTCCAGTTATCACTAGGTCGGGCTCGACGCCCAGCCTCTGCAGGAGCTCCACCATCCTCATCGCCATGGCTAAGTGGTAGGCCGCGGCCACCTTCTCCTTGGGCCACCCCTGCCTCAGCAGCGCGGACGCCTCGTTGCGGGCGAACACTACGCAGGTGTTGCTGACTGGCGGGGGCTCCTCCTTGACGCTCAGAGATAGGTGTCCTATGTCCTGGATGGGCACTCCGAGTAGGTCGGCGAAGACCTCCATCCCCCTACCAGTCCCAGCGGCGCACTTATCGTTCATTAGGAAGGAGATTACCTTCCCCTTCTCGTCGCACCTAATGGCCTTAATGTCCTGGCCCCCCACGTCCAGCACCGTCCTCACCGTCGGCCCCCACAGGTAGTTGGCGCCCCTGGCGTGGCACGCTATCTCAGTGATGGCCCTCTTGGCGAAGGGGACGTTGACCCTGCCGTAGCCGGTCCCGACCACGTAGTGTATGTCCTTCAGCGTCATCTTCGGCCTGATGGCCTCTAAGATCCAATTCATGGCCTTGATGGCGCTGTCGGAGCTGCTGGACCCAGTCCTCATGTAGTCGTAGGCGAAGATCTCCCCATCGACCATTATGGCTGCCTTAGAGCTGACGGAGCCCACGTCCACCCCTGCGGTTATCACCTTGCCCTTGGTCCAGTCTATGTCCGGGTTCACCCACCTGTACTCAGGCCACCTCCAGTACTCCTTCGGAGCCTCGCCCACCTATCCCACCCCCGAGCCTAATTGATTGAGGAGGGAGGGCATCTACACCGACCTCCCCGCGGCTATTAGGGCGGCCCCTATGGCCCCCACGTACTCGGGCTCCGGAGGGACGACTACGTCGACGCCCAGCTCCCTCTTCAGCGCCTCGACGAAGCCCACGTTCCTGGCCACCCCCCCTATCAGCAGGACGTCCCTCTCAATTCCCACCCTGCGCACCATCGAGGCTATCCTGGCCGCTATGGCGTCCACTATCGCCTTGGCTATGTCCTCCTTCGCCGTGCGCTCGTGGATCAGCGTGACCACCTCGCTCTCAGCGAACACTGTGCACTGGGCGTTCATCGCTATCGTCCTCGTGGACTTTAGGGCCAGGGGCCCCATGTCCTCGACCCTCACCTCGAGCGCCCTAGCCATGGCCTCTACAAAGGTCCCCGCGCCGGCCGCACACCTCTCATTGATGACGAAGTCCTTCACTGAGCCCCTCTCGTCGCACCTGACGGCCCTCCCCTCCTCGGCCCCCACGTCAATAATGGTGCGAGCGGCCGGGTGGACGAAGACCCCTCCCATGGCGTCTGCGGTGACCTCCGTGACCTCGCGGCTGGCTGAGATGGGCGGCTCCAGGCACACCCTCCTGCCCACCCCCGTGGCCACGATGTTCGCCACGTCCCCCCTCGACAGCCCAGCCGCCTTCATGGCGGCCTCTAGCGCCTCCTCAGCAGACTTCTTCTGATCGAAGCCAGTCACGGTTATGCTCTTGGATAGGATCCTGCTACCGTCGACTATCACCGCCTTTACCGTCCTCGCCCCGAGGTCTATCCCAGCCGCTATCATCTCTTCACCACCTCACTCCCTCTTGATTTTAGATAGGCCCAGGCTCTCCATGAACATGTCGAACCTGGCCAAGGTCCTAGGCAAGTCGAACTCCCTCTCATCGCCCATGTTGCCCTCGAAAATCATGACTGGTATGCCCTCCCTTATAAGGTCTAGCCTATTCATAGTTATGTGGACCGAAAGCCCCTCGCAGCCGCGGTTGTAGTGGAGGGCCACGCCGTCCAGCTTCCACTGCCTCGCGATCTTAATGAGCAGCTGGCTCTTCACCCTGGGGTTGTAGAAGTGGGGCCACTCAGGCCTGCACAGCGTCCACTCAGCGTACATGCGCACGGCAGTCTCCCTGTCCTTTAGCGCGCTCCTCGGGGGCACGGTCTTGGGCGCCAGCGTGCCGTCCTCCCTGACCTCCCACATCCCTATCAGGCCGAAGGTGTATAGGGAGCCCACCGACACGCAGCCGTACTCGCGCTCCAAGTACCTGAAGATGGATAGGAAGCCCCAAGGGGGCTGAGTGTCCGTAATGATCCTGCAGCGCTCGTGCTTGCAGGCCGCAATTCCCCTCCTCACCCTGTCCTTCACTTCAGCGAGGAGCTTCTCGTAGAACTCCACGCACTCCTTCTTGTGCTTCATTAAGGTGCCCAGCACGTACAGCGAGTACATAGTCTTCTCGTCGAGGGGGGCCGGCACGTTCTGATTCTGCGCGCAGATCTCCGCCCAAAGGCTAGTGGCCCGCATCTCATTGTAGATAGCGTCTATCATCCTCCTATCGTCGAACCTCCTCCCCGTCACCTTCTCTAGCCACTCTATGCCGTCGAGCAGCTGCTTAGTCACGTACTCGAGCCTCCAGTCCGTCAGCTCATCGTGCAGGTTCGGTACGTGCGGCCCCACGGATACGTCTATGCAGTACATGGGTATGTCCCTGCCGTGCTTCTTCTTAGCTATCTCCCTAACTACTTGGTACCACTTGGCGTGGCTGCAGCAGATGTGGTCCTGCCATATGAAGTCGGGGAGGGGGAAGCCCTTGACTATCCTGCCGTCAGCCAATATGTACTCGTCGCGCAGCTCGCTCCCCCAGTAGTTGCGCATGTAGGCGCATAGGTCGCGCGCGTGGCCGGCCGCCTCCGTGGCCTCCTGGCACTTCATGGCGAACTCCTTGAAGAAGGCTATCGTGGCGCCGTAGGGCTCGCTAGTGATGCAGTATACGTCGTCCCCCAGGCCCTCGGGTATGGCGCTGAACGTCCAGGCCCCTCCCGCCCACCTTATGGCCCCCTTCTCGTGGGCGGTCAGGTAGTCCTCGTAGTACTTCCTCCTCAGCGCCTTCGCCTCCTCCCAGCACTTCAGCGGCTCGGTCGGGTATTCGGGCACGTCCTTCCTAACCATGCGCCCCCACCCCACCACCCTAGAATAGCTCCTCGATCCCTCCCAGGGCCTCGAAGAACGCCTCCACCCTAGTCCTAAACTGGCCCCAGGGCACCGTCACGTCCAGCTCCAGGAAGTACATGGGTATCTTCGCCTCGCTGAGGGCGTCCCTAACGGCGACCACGTCCAGCTCGTGGGGGTCGCAGAACTTGTACTGCAAGTACAGGGCCCCCTGCACCCTCCACTCCTTCGCCAGCTGCATAATGTGCCTCAACCTCCAGCGCTCGGGCCAGTCCTTAGCCGGGCAGGGCACCCTCTTAAGTATATAGCGCTCGGCCATGGCCATCGCCCTATCTGGATTCTTCTCATCCACCTCCCCCCAGAAGTACCTGAGGCCCGAGCACTGGTCGTCGACCACTACCGTCGAGCCCAGGCCCTCCACCTTCTCGATGAAGTCAATGAAGTCGTTGTAGCTGCTCAAGGTCATGAGCCTGAATCCCACCTGGCGCTCTAGCTTGCGGCCCGGCAGGAGCTCGACTAGCTTCTCCAGCTTCTCCACGTACTCCCGCTTGTCACTGTACTGGGCGGCCAGCGTTACGTACAGTGCCTCAGTGCCCGTGATGGGCGGCTCGTCGCGCTTCCTCAGCTCGTAGAGCCGGCTTAGGAGCCGGCGCATTCGGTTCATTAGCCTGACCCCCCTGTCCACGTCATCGTCCGTTATCTCCCTCCCCAGCCACTTCTCCACGTTCCTCTTGAACTCCCTTATCTCTGCGGCCATGTAGGGCACGGCCGGCGGGTTCTGGACTCCGTGGGGCACGTAGATGTAGTAAGCGAACTCGAACTCCTTCCCCCTGTCCTGCTTCATGAAGAGCCTCCAGGCGTTGAACGCCTGCCTCATGTGTATGCAGGACTGCCCTATGCAGATCCCGTCGAGGTAGTCGTAGTTCCCTAGGAAGCCCTGGGCGCAGCAGTCGCGGCAGAGCGGGCAGAACATCGAGTAGATGTACGGCTCAACCACGCTCATCCCCTCTAGCGAGTGCCCCGGCGCCACCCTCACAGGGAGGACCTTGTCGACTGCGTAGAATATCTCCTCCGGGACGTACGTGCAGAAGAACCCCACCACCTTCCCGTTCGTCCGCTCCTTCCACTCCTTGGCGTACTCGTGGCGCCTCTCGACGATCCCCTTGAACTCCTCCAGGATTTCTTCGGCGCGGGTCAAGTCGGCTCGTATACGGCCCATCCCCCAGGTCTATAAAAGTTTTGAATTTACTATCTATAGATCTCTATGCAAGCTATAGCGAGCCTGGCGCGGCTGGCTTGCCGGCGGCCTCGGGGCGCCGGGTCGGCGATCCACTGCGCGGCCTCGCTCCAAGTAGAGATATAAGGCCTAGTGCCAACCTCCCACCTGGTGGCTCAGTTGAAGGCCGCCGTCTTCTACGGCCCCAACCAGCCGCTGAAGGTGGAGGAGTACCCGACCCCTAAGCCGGGCCCGGGGGAGGCATTAATTAGAGTGGCAGCCTGCGGCGTGTGCCACACTGACCTGCACTACTTGAAGGGCGTCCCCACGTTCAAGAAGCCCCCCATGATACTCGGCCACGAGATTTCTGGGACCGTGGTCGAGGTCGGCGAGGGCGTGAGGGAGGTTAGCGTCGGGGACCGAGTGCTCGTCCCCGCCATAATCCCCTGCGGCAAGTGCTACTACTGCCGCATAGGCCGTGAGAACATATGCCTAAACTTGTTGATGGTGGGCAATATGATCGATGGAGGGTACGCAGAGTACTTTAAGGCGCCGGCCAAGGACCTCATTAAGCTGCCGAGCGAGATCCCTCTCCAGGAGGGGGCGGTGATAGCCGACGCCGTCACTAGCCCGTACGCAGCAGTCGTCAGGCGGGCCGAGCTCAAGCCAGGGGAGACCGTGGCTGTGTGGGGGGCCACGGGAGGGCTGGGGCTGAACACCGTGCAGATAGCTGCGGCGCTGGGTGGCAGGGTGATAGCCCTAGGCAGGCGGGAGGATAACTTAAAGTTGGCGAAGGAGCTCGGCGCTTGGCAGACCATCAACCTGAAGGAGGACAAGGAGCCGGTCAGGACCATAAGGAGGTTGACCGGTGGCGGAGTGGACGTGGCCTTCGACTGTACGGGCGTGCCCCAAGTGATGGAGCAGGCCTTCGAGAGCATAAGGCAGGGGGGCCGTTTCATCGTGATTGGCTACTCGGACAAGCCCATCTCAATAAACGCTGGCAGGCTAATGTTTAGGGAGCTGGAGATCAAGGGAGTGATGGGGTGCAGGCCAATAGACTACTACGGGGCCGTGGAGCTGGTTAGGGCTGGTAAGATAAGGCTGCTGGTGTCGCACAAGCTACCCCTAGAGGAGATCAACGAGGCCTTCAGGCTGCTTGAGGAGGGTAAAGTCACTAGGGCCATCGTCATTCCTTGAGATAGCGCCAGCGCTAGCGAAGCAGCTGCGGGCCCCTCCCCTTTATTTTCGCCCACGCCGCGTGCCTCGACCGGCATGCCTCCTACTTAAAGGCTTATAAGGGCGGGCATGGACAGAGTCCTGCGGTGGCCTATGAGGGCTGAGGAGGTTAAGAATGTAGCCGTCGTAGGCTTCGGCGTCATGGGGACCGGCATTGCGCAAGTCTTTGCTCAGGCGGGCTTTAACGTAGTGGCTAGGGACGTGTCTGAGGAGGTGTTGAGGAGGGGCATTGAGACCATAAAGTCCGGTCCCTTCGGCCTCTACAAGGCAGTGGAGAGGGGGAAGCTTAAGAAGGAGGAGGCCGAGGCTGCGCTGGCCAGGATCAAGACAACCACTAGCCTAGACGAGGCGGCTAGGGGCGCCGACCTTGTCGTGGAGGCCATCTTTGAAAACTTGGAGCTAAAGAGGCAGCTCTTCAGGGAGCTCGATGAGAAGTGCCCTAAGCACACGGTCTTGGCTAGCAATACCTCGACGCTGAGCATAACCGCCCTTGCGGGAGCGACTAAGCGACCCGACCGAGTGGTCGGGATGCACTTCTTCAACCCCGTCCCAGTCATGAGGTTAGTGGAGGTCGTCAGGGGGCTGACCACGTCGGACGAGACCGTCCAGCTAATCAAGGAGATAGCCGTTAAGCTGGGCAAGACGCCCGTGGTAGTCAAGGACGTGCCTGGCTTCATAGCCAACAGGCTCGCGCTCCCATACTTAGCTGAGGCCATGAGGGCGTACGAGCAGGGCATCGCCACTGCCGAGGACATAGACACGGCCATGAAGCTCGGCTACAACATGCCCATGGGCCCGCTAGAGCTCCTGGACTTAATAGGGCTGGACACCACTTTAGACGTGCTGGAGTCCATCTACCGAGAGACGAACGACCCCAAGTACGCCCCGCCAGTCATTCTAAAGCAGATGGTGAGGGCTGGCTGGACCGGCCGCAAGAGCGGCCGCGGCTTCTACGACTACACTAAGAAGTAGAGTGGGGCGGCGCTTGCCCCCCTCCTCCAACATCTTATATGAGAAGAGGGGCCCGGTAGCCTGGATAACCATCAACAGGCCCCACGCCCTCAACGCCCTCAATAGGCAGGCCCTCTTAGAGCTCGAGGGGGCCGTCAGGCAGGCGGGGGAGGACCCTGAAGTTAGGGTAGTGATCGTAACCGGGGCTGGGGAGAGGGCCTTCTGCGCTGGGCTCGACCTAAGGGAGGCCGCGGACAAGGCCCCGCTAGAGGCCAGGGAGCTGTCGAAGCTCGGCCACAGGGTCTTCAAGCTCATCGAGGAGTTGCCCAAGCCAGTGATAGCCGCCGTCAACGGCTACGCCATGGGCGGAGGCATGGAGCTGGTCCTGAGCTGCGACCTAGCGGTGGCCTCAGAGGGCGCCGTATTTAGCCAGGCCGAGGTTAACGTTGGAGTTACTCCAGGCTGGGGGGCTACCCAGCGGCTATGGCGCTTCGTGGGCGTCCGCAGGGCCAAGATGCTGGTGCTGACGGGGGAGCGCATCTCAGCTGCGGAGGCCGAGAGGCTGGGCATAGTCAATAAGGTCGTGCCCCCCGAGAGGCTCAGGGAGGAGGCGGAGGCCCTGGCGCTCAAGCTGGCTGAGAAGAGCCCAGTCGTCCTTAGGATAGCGAAGGAGCAGCTCAATAGGGCCGTGGACAACGTCCTCGGCCCTGGCCTGGACTACGAGGCCGAGGTCTGGAGCCTCTTGTTCTCAACCCACGACTCTAGGGAGGGGGTCAAGGCCTTCTTAGAGAAGCGGAGGCCTGAGTACAGGGGTGAGTAGCTTCCTCGACGCCCAGGCGCTGCCTGGGGCGCTGGCCGTCTTCCTAACGTCCTTACTTCCCCTACTTGAGGCCAGGGCGGCTGTGCCGCTGGGCCTAGCCCTCGGCCTAAGCCCGCCGCTCGTGCTCTCAGTCTCCGTCATCGGCAACGCCCTCCCGGTCCCGCTCCTCCTGCTCCTCCTCAACAAGCTCGAGGCTCTCTTAGTTAGGCGGCTGGGGGGAGGCGGCGCCCTGCTCGAGGGGCTAGCCCGCCCGTACTTGAGGCTGGTCCAGAGCGCTCGTAGGAGGGCGGGGCCCTACGTCAATAAGTATGGGGCGCTGGGCCTCGCTGTATTCACGGCAATCCCCCTGCCCCTCACCGGCGCCTGGACCGCCTCCCTCGCCGCGTATGCGCTAGGGGTGGAGGCGAAGAGGGCCGCCCTCTCCATATGGCTGGGCGTCTTAGCTGCCGCCCTCGCTGTCTACAGCCTTACGTTTGCCGTGGGCTGGACGCGGCCCCCTTGGCCCTGACCACTAGCCCCCCCAGAGCCCGGCACTCGCCCAAAGCCCCGCGATACCCAGTTGCGCGACGCCTCCGGCCCCTCAATTGTAGACGGCCGTGGCCCGGAAGAAGGGTTATATTGCCTGGGCCCCGCCACTTAGGCGGGGGCAGCCATTGTACGACGTCCCTTTTGTAGCCACTCCTGAGCACGTTGTGCGCCGGATGTTGGAAATGGCCAACGTCAACCAGAACGACGTGGTCTACGACTTGGGAGCCGGGGACGGGAGGATCCTGTTCATGGCGGCCAGGGAGTTTGGCGCTCGTGCCGTCGGCATCGAGCTCCGCAAGGACCTCTTCGACCAAATAGAGAAGAAGATTAGGGAGTACGGCCTCAGCGGCAGGGTGAGGGTGATCTACGGGAGTTTCTACGACGTGGACATAAGCGAGGCGAGCGTGGTCACGCTATACCTGCTGACGAGCGTGAATGAGAAGCTTAGGCCTAAGTTCGAGAGGGAGCTTAAGCCAGGCACGCGCATAGTGAGCCACGACTTCGAGGTCCCCGGCTGGAGGCCCGTTAGGGTGGAGGAGGTCTACGACAGCTGGACTACGCACAAAATATACATGTATCGCGTTAAGTAGCCCGCCCCAGCGCGCCTTAGCTCAGGCTCTCGTCGAGCCACCTTAAGTAGTCCTCAAGCCCCCCTACAATCGGCAGCGCCACTATTTCAGGGACCTCGTAGCTATGGAGCGCCTTGACCTCGCTCGCCAGCCTCTCGAGCTTGTCCATCCTAGTCTTAACTAACATCAGGGCCTCCTCAGCCTCCTCCAGCCTCCCCCTCCACCAGAAGAGCGACCTCAGGCCCGCCACGATGTTTATGCATGCAGCCAGCCTGGCCTCCACTAGCCTCTTGGCTATCCTCTCCGCCTCCTCCCTAGACGGGCAAGTAATCATCACGAGCGCGTAGCCACCCCTCACCCTCGCCGCCACGCCAGGCCCCCCGCCACTCCGCCCGCCCCTAAATCTAAACCCCCCGCTGCCTCGCGACTTGAGCGCGGCCGTCGAGCAGCGCTTGGCGAGGGCCCACAGGCCCCGGCCGGGCTCAGCTGCGATAAGCCTTATTAGCAGTCTCCAATGCCTAGCCAGCCACGGTGGCTGGCCTCAATGCTCCGCGTCATCGACGTTGCTGTAAGGGACGTTAAGACGGTGGAGGAGGACGAGCCGGTCGTCAAGGCTGCAGACCTAATGTGCCAGCACAACATTGGGTGCTTAGTAGTGACTAAGGACGGCAAGCCCGTGGGGATGCTAACTGAGAGGGACATACTTAAGAAGGTCGTGGTCCCCTGCTTGGATCCGAGGGCGACCAGGGTATCTAAGGTGATGTCCAGGCCCCTGATAACTGGAGACCCCGACATGGACGTCGTCTACGCAGCCAAGTTTATGGTAAGCCGCGACATAAAGAGGCTCCCTATAGTTGATGGCGGTAGGCTGGTTGGGATAGTCACTTTCACTGACTTAATGAGGGCCATGCCCGGCCTCGTCAAGGCCCTGGAGGAGAGCCTGGCCCTAGAGAGGCTGCACCCTAGGTTTAGGAAGCTACTCAGGAAGTAGCCCCTAGCTACAGCGGGCGCGCCCCGCCCTCAGTAGGCTTGGCGCTAGCCCTTCGTCACTGCCAGGGGCCTCAGGCGGGCCACCTTAGTCGCAATGCCCACTACGTGGCTCACTTCAACGACCCTGTCGACGTCCTTGTAGGCCCTGTCCCACTCCTCCGCAAGGACCCTTATGTTGGCAGCCCTAACGGCTATCCCCCTCCCCTCTAGCTCGCTCTTAACCTCAGACCCCCTGACTGCCCTGAGGGCCGCCTCTCTAGACATCATCCTGCCGGCTCCGTGAGCCGTCGAGCCGAAGCTTATCTCCATGCTCCTGGGCGTGCCCACTAGGAGCCAGGAGCTAGTTCCCATGCTGCCGGGTATGAGCACCGGCTGGCCCACCGACCTATACCAAGCCGGGATCTCTGGGTGCTCCTTGGGGAAGGCGCGAGTGGCCCCCTTGCGATGTACGTAGACCTTCTTCGTGGTGCCGTCCACTCGGTGCTCCTCAACCTTACATATGTTGTGGGCCACGTCGTAAACTAGCCTCAGCCCCATCTCCTCCGCCTCGGTCTTCATCACCTTCTCAAAGGCCTCCCGCACCCAGTGGGTTATGCACTGGCGGTTCGCCCACGCGAAGTTGGCGGCGCAGCACATTGCTGCGAAGTAGTCCTCTGCCTCGCGCGACGTCGTCGGGGCGCAGGCCAGCTCGCGATCCGGGATGGATATCCTGTACTTCCTCACTGCGGCCTCCATCACCCTGAGGTAGTCGCCGCAGACCTGGTGGCCGAGCCCCCGGCTGCCCGTGTGTATCATGACCATGACCTGCCCCTCGCTAAAGATACCCATTGCCTTGGCGGTCTCCCTGTCAAAGATCCTGTCCACGGCCTGGACCTCAAGGAAGTGGTTCCCGCTCCCCAGCGTGCCCAGCTGCTCGAGGCCCCTCTCCTTAGCCGTGCTGGAGACCTTGTCCGGGTCCGCCTCGTCCATGCAGCCCCCCTCCTCGCAGTTCTCCTTGTCCTCGTCCCAGCCGTAGCCTCTGTCGATGGCCCACTCAACCCCCTCTGCTAACACGTTGTCTATCTCCCCGCGCCCCAGCCTTATCTTCCCCGTCGAGCCCAGCCCCGAGGGGACCAAGTTGTATATCATGTCTATGAGCTCCCTCACCCTCGGCCTCACGTCCTCCACCATTAAGTCGGTCCTGAGTAGCCTGACGCCGCAGTTTATGTCGTACCCTATCCCCCCCGGGCTTATCACCCCCTCCTCAGCGTCCATAGCCGCGACGCCGCCTATCGGGAACCCGTAGCCCTGGTGCCCGTCGGGTAGCGTGATCGACCACTTGTAGATGCCCGGCAGGTGGGCCACGTTAGCCGCCTGCTCCAGCGTGAGGTCCTCCTTCATCTTCTCGAGCAACACTTCGTCAGCGTACACCCTGGCGGGCACCCTCATCCCTGGCTTGAAGCTTTGAGGGATCTCCCAGACGCACCTATCAATCCTCTTAAGCGGTATGCTCAGCCTTCCTCACCTAGGCTGAAGTAAGCTCAAGGACTCTTAAGCATTTCTCAGTCGTACGCAAGCCGCGTTGGCTCGGCCGGCGCGCTAGCGCCTACAGTTTCCTCAGCTTATTCTCCACATACCTCCTTGAGGCCTCCATCATCGCCCGCCCCCACTCCTCCCTCCTCATCAACTTACTCAGCGCCACGCGAGGGGGTAGGTCTAGCAAGTCCTCCAGCTCCGTAGCTAGTTCCTCCAGCTCGCCGGCCGTCCTCGCCACTGCCCCTATGAGCTCGGCGAACCTCACGTCCTCCCCCTCAGCCTCGGCCTCGGCCAGGAGGGCCAGGCCGACCCTAACCCTCCCCTCCACGCCCTCCCTTTGAGAAGAACTCGATGGGGTCGATGCCATAGGCGGCCATCCTGATTAGCGTGGTGTCGTAGGGGTCGCAGACCTCCTCCTCTAAGTTAGCGGCCACTCTCGGGTCGATGCTGCGCAGCCTCTCGATGAGGGCCCTCCTCTCCGCCTTAGGCATGATGCGGGGGTCGCTCATGGCTGCGACGTGGAAGCTCACCCCCGCATCCAGTAAGTGCTCGATGGCCTTGAAGGGCAGCTCGTAGAAGCCCCCCTTAGCGCCCGTGCGCCTCTCGAACCCCTCTGGGCTGGCGGCCTTGAGCGAGACCCTTACGTGCACCTTACTGAACTTAGCCAGCTTCTTAGCCAGCTCCTTATCAGCCCCTAGCGCGATGCCGTTCGTCTCCAAGATGAATAGCGGGTAGTCCGACTCCTCCACGTACTCAAGCAGAGCGAGCGTATGCTCGACGCCCAGCAGGGGCTCGGCCCCCGAGAGCCTAAGCTTCCTCACCTTATACCTCCTCGCCGCCTCGTCCAGTCTGCGGTAGGCTTTGGCTGGGCTGTAGAATGCACCTCGCACCTCGGGAAAGTCCCTGCTTAGCTCAGACCAGCAGAAGAAGCACCTTAGTGAGCAGCCCACGGCGTAGCCGGTCGCTATCCCTCCATATACGCCAGTTGCGTAGAAGGCCGTGTACTTTCGCTCGAGCCCCTCGGGGCCCGGGCGGCACACGATGCCCTCGGTGGCCCTCATTAACTCTAGCGGGTCGAAGGGCTCGGACGACTGGGTCAAGAACCTGGGGTACTTGGGCCCCCCTCCCACTAAGCGCCCCCTCGATGGGCTCGCGCCCCCTGCTTAAGAGGCTGCTAGCAGCATCTCTAGTCGTCGGGGCGCGGCCTTGAGGATCGAGGCAGTGGCCCTAGACGTCGACGGCACGCTGACTGACGGATCGAGGAGGCTGTCCCCAAGGGCCGTCGAGGCCGTGAGGAGGCTCGAAGAGGCCGGCATAGTGGTGATACTATGTACCGGCAACGCCCTCTGCGTAGCTAAGACCCTCGCGACCTACCTCGGCTGTACGGGCCCGCTGGTGTGTGAGGGCGGGGGGGTCGTGGAGCACCGAGGGGTGGTTAAGGCCCTAGCCTCGAGGAGGGCGGCGCTCAGGGGGATGGAGGTCCTAAAGGCTAAGTTCGGCCCAATGGTAGAGGAGAGCTGGACTAATGAGTACAGGCTCGTCGACGCAGCCTTCACGTCTAAGTTAAGCTTCGAAGCCCTCTCCGAGGCCCTGAGGGGTGTGGAGGGCGTGAGGCTGGTCTATACCGGCTTCGCCTACCACGTCGTCGACGCCTCCATCGACAAGGGGGTGGGCCTGAGGGAGGCCGCCTCGACGCTGGGCGTCGACCTAGCTAACGTAGCCGCCGTGGGCGACAGTAGCGTCGACGAGCCCATGTTGAGGGCTGCCGGGTTGGGCGTGGCGCTGGGCAACGCCCCCAGGAGGCTTAAGGAGGTGGCTGACTTGGTCGTCGAGGGGCCCGACGGTGAGGGCTTGGCCGACTTCGTCGAGTGGCTCTTGGGGGTCGCCGGCGGGCGCTAGGCGCGCTCAGTAGAGGGCCACGCCCTCCCTACTGAACTCCTCCTTGATCCGCTTCCTAATGTCTGAAGCTACGTGGCCAGCGCGCCTCGGGTTAGTGACGTAGGCAATGAGCTGGACCTCGTCGTACTCGCCCCCCAAGCTACTTACAACCACCTCAGGCTCTGGCGGTATGGTTAGCTCCTTCGTGCTCTTCGCTGCCTTAAGTATTAGGCTCTCCACCCTGCTGAGGTCCTCAGTGGCCCTGACCCTGATCGGCACGACTATCTTCGTCAGTGAGTGGGCCTGACGGTTGGCCGTCACGCGCTTGAGGAACTCCACGTTGGGTATGTACACCGTGCCGTGGTCGCTAACTACTTGAGTGTATATGGCTCCTATGTCCTTGACGACGCCGGAGACCTCGCCCATCGTTATTACGTCGCCCCTCTTAAATGGCTTGTGAGTCAGCAGGACGTAGCCAGCTACGACGTTCGCCACCGCCTCCCTAGACCCTAGCGCCAGGCTGAGGAGCACCACGCCTATTATGATATATAGGAGCTCGACTCTGACGCCCACTTGGGAGAGCGCTACTGCGACGGCTGCGATGACCACAAGCGCTGAAATCACGCTCTTCCACAGCGACCCCGCCGCTGTGCTGGCTCCAGCCCTCCGCAGCGCGCGGTCTATCAGCGGGTTTACGACCACCCTCAGCACTAAGTAGGCGGCTACGAGCGATAGGGCTATCCACGCGACCGCAGTTAAGGCCCCTACGTAGTCGTTAATGCCCCGTCACCACCACTCAGCCCGTGAAGAGCCTCTTAAACTCCTCCTCAGCCTCCGGGTCCACTAGTGCGACCACCCTCATCCCCTCCTTCAGCTCCATGTCGTCGGCGGCCCTCAGGAGCTCCTCCCTATCCCTAACTGCCACTATTAGCCACGACTTAGACTTCGGGACGTCCTTAATGGTCTTTCCTGCGATCTGCGATGAGGGGAGGACGGCCAGCTCCACTAGCTTTAGCCGCTCCCCAGAGGCGAGGAGCTCAGCTAGGCCATGGGCGCCGCTAACTATAGAGGCTAGCAGCCTAGCTGTAACTAGCTCCGGGCATATGGCCCTCTCGATGCCAAGCCCCTCAGCTAGCTCGATTAGCGACGGGTCCCCCACCTTTGCAATTACTCTTGATGAGCCGAGCTGGCGAGCAATTAGGCAGCTGAGCACGTTGACCTCGTCCCTGTTGGTGACTGCCACGAATACGTCGGCCCTCTCAGCCCCCGCATCCCTTAAGGTCTCTGGCCTTACGGCATCGCCTACGATGACTAAGGCATCCACCTCAGCCGAGAGCCTCGCGCACTTCTCCCTGTCGACGTCTATCACAACTACCTCATTCCCCTTCCTCGCCAGGTCCCTAGCCAAGCTGGCGCCTATCTTTCCGGCGCCAGCTATGACGACCCTCAATCCCGGATCCTCACCACCTAAGCTATTGAGGAGCGCCTGCCACTCCTATAAAAGGGCAGCTGAAGATAGTGTTGAGCGCCAGGCCGACTGGCCCTCAGCTCGGTGGCCCCCTTGAAGGCAGTCGCAGCGCTCGTGAGCCGGGTGCTACTTGCTGTAGGGGCTACTATGGCGATCTCCGCTGCGGTCTCACTGGCCTACGGGGAGGTGGTGGCGGCCGTGGCCCTCCTCCTCTCATTCCTCATTACCGTTGGGGCCGCCGCTCTAGGCCTGCTGCTCCCACTCCCTAGCGAGCTTCGGCCGACTGAGGCGATGGTGACTGCGGCTGTTGGCTGGCTGGCCGTGGCCCTGTTCGGCGCGCTCCCGTACTTAATGGCTGGCTCCATGGATGCCCTCGACGCCCTCTTCGAGTCCATGTCCGGCTTCACGACTACTGGAATGACCTTAATGCGGAACATCGAGTCCTGCCCCAAGGGGCTGCTGTTCTGGAGGGCCTTCACTCAGTGGCTGGGCGGGGCGGGAGTAATCCTATTCCTCCTCCTCTTCATTGCCCCGAGCGGAGTTGAGGTGTGGAGGCTCTACGTGGCCGAGGCCCGTGAGGAGAGGCTGGCGGTTAGGGCCAGGGACATCATTAAGGAGATATGGGCCATTTACGCGTTCTACACCGCCCTCTGCGCTATATTGTTGATGGCGTCTGGGCTAGAGCCTTTCGAGGCCGTCTGCCACTCATTCACAGCGCTATCCACCGGCGGCTTCTCCACGCGCACTAACAGCATCGCCTCCTTCTCCAACCCAGCCGTTGAGGCGACGCTCATCGCATTCATGATCGTAGGGGCGATTAACTTCAAGATCCACGGCCTGTTGCTCAGGCTCAGGCTCAGGGAGGCCCTCAGGGACCCTGAGCTGAGGGCCATGGCATTAATCCTGGCCGCCGCTTCGTTAGTGATCTCGCTGGACCTAGCCATGCACGGCCGCCCCCTCGACGAGGCGCTTAGGCTGGCCGCCTTCCAAGCCACCTCAATTATGACCACTACTGGCTACACCACCACTGACGTAAGTTGCCTGCCCCCGCTCTCCCAGGCCTCGCTGCTCCTACTGATGGTAATAGGTGGTGGCGTGTGCTCCACCGCTGGAGGAGTTAAGGTGATTAGGTTCGTGGTCCTCGGCAAAGTCGTCGGTCGGGAGCTAGCGAGGACGACCCTCCCCCCCTCGGCCATTAGGCCCATTAAGGTGGGCGGGAGGGCCCTGGAGGTCGAGGACGCCCTGAAGATAGCCAGCCTCCTCTTCGCCTACTTCTTAATGGCTGGCCTGGCCACTCTGCTGGTCGCAGCCGAGGGCCACGGACTAATCGCGGCCCTCTCGGTCGTTCTGTCGGCCCAAGGGAACGTGGGCCCAGCCTACGCCTCCCTCTTCAGCTTAGGACCCTTGAGTAAGCTGGTATTGGTGGTCTGCATGTGGGCGGGCAGATTGGAGCTCACGCCAATCCTACTCCTACTCTCCCCCGCGACTTGGAGTGAGCTGACTGGCAGGAAGTGAGGGAGGCTTGCCTCAACTCAGTTGAGACGGTCGCGACTTCGCGAAGAGTCTTGCGTAGAGCCGAGGGGCGCCTCTAAATGAAGGTTTGGCAGCCGCGCTTAAGCCAGGCCCGTTGCAAATAACGCTTAAATAAGATGCCTATCTAAGGGGGTTCGAGGTGCCTTTAGATGAGCAGCCCATTCACCTACACTACCTACGGCTACAATAAGGAGGACATGGAGCGCATAGCCAGGATGGAGTTCAAGGAGATAGTTTACGACAAGAACTGGTACGACCACACGGCGCTGATAATGATTAACCGCCCCCACCGCCTAAACGCCTACACCATCAACACGCTCCGCG
>JAWAOK010000005.1:0-39598 GCA_038894875.1 Candidatus Nezhaarchaeales archaeon | reverse complement strand
GAAGAAGTCCCCCGTGTAGAGGCAGCCCAGCATGCCGGCCTCGAAGCCTAAGAATAGTATGTAGTACCACTCGACGCCATCGTCTCGCTCCATGTACTTAACGCTATACACAGCAGCGAGGAACGCCACGCCAGCCACGAGGAGGCCTAGGAGGGAGTTGAGCCGGTCAACTTCGTAGACTATGCCGACGGGAGGGGGCCAGCCCCCGAAGGTGTACACTATGGGGCGGTCGAAGACGAAGAAGCACAAGTAAAAGTTTATTGAGCATAGGATGAGGAGCAGGAGCGAGGAGGCGACGGCGTAGGCCTCCCACACCCTACGGTCCTTAAAGACTAGGGTTGTGAGGAGGAGGGCGAAGGCGAGCGCCACCCCAAGTATCGGTGGGAGGCCTACGACGTGTAGCCACGGCACGAGGTCCAGCGGCGACATCAGTCAAAGGCCCTCCTAGCGTACTTTTCAAAGTCCTTAGTTATCGCGTTAAAGCAGGCCTCCTCGTCAGTGGATAGCACATCGATCCAATGTATGTAGTACTTCCTGGCCGCCGCGTCTAAGTCGACGACCACCGTGCCTGGGGTGTTGGTGACTGAGTTGGCTACTGCGACGATCCCGTGGTCGCTCTCGACGCGGTACGGGACCCTCACTATGCCGGGCCTAATGGGCATCTTGGGGTGGAGGATCCTCTTAATTACGTCCAGGTGGGCCCTGAGCTCCATTAGCGTAAAGTAGTGGACGGCGTATGCGAGCAGCCAGGCCCAGCGCCGGGGGTCGAAGACCTTCGAGGGGTGCTTAGATATCAGCACGTCGGCTACTAAGAGGCCCCCTGCGAGTGAGACGACCGCGCCCATGAGTAGGTCCGCGTACAGGACCTCGGGGGAGGGGGAAGAGAATACTAAGTAGGCGGCGTACATGAGCATGAAGGCGGCTAGGACCTTGAGCGCCCTGTCCCTCAAGGGCTCACCCCCTGAGCCTCGAGATCCGCCTAGCGTCCAAGGTGCCGTAGATCCTGTAGGTCTGGATGGCGAGGAAGGCTAGGAGCGCCGTGACGGCCATGTTGATGACTATGGCAGTTATCACTAAGCACTGAGGGACTGGGTCGACGGCCGAGGCCACGAAGCTGGCTATGTCGGCTGGGCTGGGGCTGAGCGTGGGCAGGGTCGGCGGGGTGGTCGAGCCCAGGCGGTAGCCTATGAAGATCATGAACGTGTTCGCCGTGTCCCCGAGGATGGTGAGTGCAATTATCTTCTTAATGATGCTGGGCCTGGCCACTATGCCGTAGATTGAGATCACGACCATGGCGATTAGCGTAGCGTACATGTAGGCCCATAGCACCTGAGCTAGCAAGGCGCCCGCCGCCCCAGGAGGCTCCTATAGAAGTCCTCGGGCAGGGACAGCAGGATGAAGAAGAGGGTGAATCCTGAGGCTACCGTCAAGTACTCAGCTACGTTGAAGAGCGACAAGGAGCCAGACAGCCACATGAGGCCTAGCTGGACTGGGTAGCCGGGGAAGGTCGGCGCGGGCAGCCAGGGCTTCGGCTGATTTTGGATGATGAAGGCCCCCACGTAGCCCAGGGAGATCGTGAGCAGCGGGGCCAGGGAGATTAGGGCGATGGAGATTAGGCCCACGGACATGGCCGCCTGGCAGGACCTCCTCGTAAGCCCCAGGCCCTCGACAAAGCGCCTAGAGAAGGCGGCGGTGGCTAGCAGGGGGGCCACTGCAAAAATGCTGCCCGCCTGAAACCCCCCTCCCTCAGTAATGTGGCCGTGCAGGGCTATGGAGATGGAGAGGGCCACTATGAGCACGAAGGTTATCCTAGTCACTACCCTGACTATCACTGAGAGCCCCTCATCCCGCCGCTCGCGCGACTTAGACTCGAAGCTTAGGAGGGCCGCGTCCGCGAACCTGAAGAGGGCCGCGCTCCCCACGAGGGCTAGGAAGAAGACCGTAGTTTCAAAGACCGTGTCCAGGCCCCTGTAGTCCCAGAGCATGGCGGTGACCGTCTCGGGGCTCGCGGCCCACAGCGCCTTATTGTAGGGGTTGAGGCAGTTGCTAAGGTAGAACTCAGCGAGGGGCCTGAGCTCTAGGCTGGGGGTGTAGGCAGTGGCCCCGAGCAGGACGGACGTGAGGAGGGCTACGAAGGCGACGAGGGCGCAGGCCTTCACCGCCGCCCTCATCCTGGCCTTCAATTAGCCGACCTCCTCGAACCTCTCGGTCTTGCTTATTAAGTAGAGGAGGAGGACTGTGTATATCCCGACGGCGACGGGTATGTAGGCGAAGAGTATGTCTATAGCTGCTAAGAGGTAGTAGGCGAAGGCGAAGGCTATCGACTGCCCGGCGGAGAGCACGGCCGCCTTAATTAAGTCGCGCTGGACGACGGTGAAGTACGTAAACACCACGCCTAAAGTTAGGCTGAAGGCCAGCAGGAGCTCGAGGAAGGGAATCAACCCCTCCGCCCCTTGTCCTCCTCCAGTAGGTCGCACACCTTAGGCTCGACCGGGACGCCGAAGCGGTGGGCCCCCCTGGCCAGGGCGTGGGAGCCGGCGGGGGAGGTCAGCACTATTATGAGGCTAGTTAGGATAGAGCCCGCGACTATAAACCACCTACCGGTCGGGCCCAGGAAGTCGCAGGCGGTCGCCATTAGGGCCACGCCCACTAGGGGGTAGGCGGCCCCTCCTATGGTGCCCACGGTGGCCGCGTGCAGCCTAACGAAGAAGTTTGGGAAGCGTAGTAGGCCTATTGAGCTGACTAAGTCGCAGAACGCGCCCACTGCCACTAGCGCCATCCCCAAGAGGAGGAGGGCCTGGCTTAATAGTGGAGCGGGCCCCTCCAAGCCTACCCCCCCAGCTCCCTCCCCTCCATCCACTTGGCCGCATAGAGGTCTAGGGCGTAGGCCCATAGGGCCAGGCTTAAGGACCCGACTATTAAGGTGGCGGACTTGAAGTAGATGGCGAGGAGGGCCATGAAGAGGCATAGGTCGTAGGAGAGGCAGTCCGCGGCCAATATCATGTCAGGCACGGTAGGCCCCTTGATTAGCCTCACGACGTATAGGGAGGCTGAGGCTATGAACAGTGGGAGCACAATTAGTATGAAGGTGTTAACGAGCTCCTCCACGCCCATCCTTACACCTCATTAGAGACCTAAGGGTGTACGAGGGTGCTGTATTTAGCTCTTCATTAATGCAGAGCTGCCGGTCGAGGGGCCGCGCCAGTGGGCCGTGGGAAATGTAAAAGGTTAAAAGTCGAGCGCCTTCCTCAACCAGCCCGGGCCACGTTTAGGTGAGTCCATGGGCTTAATAACCTGGGCTAGGCTGAGGTCGCCCTGGATACTGCACTTCAACTCGGGCGCCTGCAATTCCTGCGACATAGAGGTGCTGGCGGCCCTCGCCCCCCGCTTCGACGTTGAGAGGTTCGGGATACTGCTAAAGGGGTCGCCCAGACACGCCGATGTGATCGTGGTCACCGGCCCGGTCACTAGGCAGGCCGCGGCCAGGCTAAGGCGCATATACGAGCAGGTGCCCGAGCCCAAGTTCGTGATCGCAGTGGGCACGTGCGCAATGAGCGGGGGGGTCTTTCAGGACTGCTACAACGTGCTGAAGGGGGTGGATAAGGTGGTGCCTGTGGACGTCTACGTCCCCGGCTGCCCCCCGAGGCCAGACGCGATAATCTATGGCGTGGCTCAGCTACTGGCTAAGCTGAGGGGTGGGGGAGGTGGCAGTCGAGGCCATTAGGGAGGTGGGCGAGGGCGTCGTAGAGGTGCGCGTAGTCAAGCCCAGGAGGGTAGTGGTAGTGGTCGAGCCGAGGGCGCTGAAGAGGACGATATCGGCGCTCAGGGAGAGGTTTGGGGAGGTCCACCTATTCTCCATAGTCGGGGCAGACTTGAGGGACCGCCTAGAGCTCACCTACAACCTCTGGCTGTACGGGGCTAAGACGCACGTGATGGTGAAGACGTCGCTGCCTAGGGACGGGGCTGAGGTGGAGACCGTGACGGACGTCATCCCGGGGTCCGCTCTCTACGAGAGGGAGGTCTACGAGATGCTGGGGGTGCGCTTCAGGAACCACCCGAACCTATCGAGGCTCTTCCTGCCGGAGGACTGGCCCGAGGGGCTCCACCCGCTTAGGAAGGACGCCAGGCTGGAGGCGCTCTAGCGTTGTCCTACGTGGACTTAATCGTCGGCCCCCAGCACCCAGCGCTCCACGAGCCCGAGCGCTTCGTCTTCAAGGTGGAGGGGGAGGTGGTGGTGGACGTGGAGCCGAGGATAGGCTACGTGCACCGAGGGATTGAGAAGGCCTTAGAGGGCAGGGACTTCGTTAGGGGGGTGTACTTGGCTGAGCGCGTCTGCGGGATCTGCAACGTTGCCCACAGCCTCTGCTACGTTCAGGCCATTGAGGACCTGTGCGGCATAGAGCCCACGAGGAGGGCGCTGTTCCTAAGGGCCGTGGCCCACGAGTTGAACAGGATCCACAGCCACATGCTGCTCCTCGGCGTAGCCGGCGAGCTGCTGGGCTTCGTAACCCTATTCATGCTGCTGTGGAGGGACCGAGAGCTAGTCATGGACCTATTCGAGAGGCTCACCGGCAATAGAGTCAATAGCGCCTACAACGTCGTAGGGGGGGTGCGTAGGGACGTGGACGAGAAGCTAGTCCAGGACGCGCTTAAGGTCATGGATAGGCTGAGGGAGCAAATGAAGAAGTACCGCCGGGTGTTCGCTGAGGACCCCACGGTGAGGGCTAGGACGAGCTGCGTGGGCGTGCTGAGCCGAGCCAGGGCGATAGAGCTCTGCGCAGTGGGCCCCACGGCCAGGGGCTCTGGCGTAGAGGTGGACGTTAGGAAGGACCTGCCCTACGCCGCATACGAGGAGCTCGACTTCAAGCCCGTCTTCTACGAGGAGGGCGACGCGTGGGCGAGGCTGATGGTGAGGGTGGACGAGGCCATTGAGTCGATGGAGCTAGTTAGCCAGAGCCTCAAGAGGCTCCCGAGCGGGCCGGTGAGGGTTAAGGCACCGAGGACGATCCCAGCGGGCGAGGGGTTCAGCGTAGTGGAGGCCCCCAGGGGGGACCTGAACTACCACGTCTATGGCAGGGGGTCCCCAGCGCCGGACCGGGTCAAAATCAGGACGCCGACCTACGCAAACATACCCGCGGTGTGCGAGATGCTCAAGGGGGGTTATGTCGCAGACATACCGGCCACGCTAGTGAGCATAGACCCCTGCTTCTCCTGCACTGACCGCGTGGCCATAGTCGACACGAGGAGGGGGCTTAGGCGGACTGCGACCATCTACGAGCTAGCTAAGGGGTGGCGCAGGTGAGGGCGCCCTCCCTCCTCAAGAGCGTGGTCGCTAACTTACTTAGGAGGCCGGCCACAGTCAAGTACCCGCTCCAGCGCCTCGAGCCCCCCGAGGGCTTCAGGGGGCGCCATCAAGTGGACTGGGCCAAGTGCATTGGCTGCGGCGTGTGCGCGCGCGACTGCCCGTCCTTCGCAATAGAGATGGTCGACACCGCCCTAGGGCCGAGGCCCTCGATAGACTTAGCCAAGTGCATCTTCTGCTACCAATGCGCGGACAGCTGCCCAAGGGGGGCCATCTCCTCAACGAAGGCCTTCGAGCTAGCGACGTGGAGGAGGGAGGACTTAGTAATTAGGCCGCCGGCCGAGGGGGCGCGAAGGTAGAGGAGGGCCCAGGTGTGCGCTAGGGCTGCGCCCTGGCTCGAGGAGCTCTTTAACGTCACTAAGCCCATAGTGGGCGTCGTCCACCTGAAGCCGCTGCCGGGCTCACCGGCGTACCGAGGGCGCTTCGAGGACGTGGTGGACGCCGCCCTTAGGGACGCTAGGTCGCTCGTGGAAGGGGGGGTTGACGGGGTCTTAGTGGAGAACTACGGCGACAGGCCATTTAGGGCTGGGAGGGTCGGCGCCGAGACCGCCGCCGCCATGGCGGTGGTCGTGAGGGAGGTGGTCAGGGAGGTCGGCGCCCCGGTCGGAGTGAACGTCCTCAGGAACGACGGGCCAACGGCCGTGGCCGTGGCCGCTGCCAGTGGGGCAAGGTTCGTTAGGGTCAATGTCTACGTGGGGGCCGCGGCCACAGACCAGGGCATAATACGTGGCTGCGCCAGCGAGGTGGTCGAGCTGAGGAGTAGGTTGCGGAGCGACGTGAAGGTGATGGCTGACGTGGCGGTGAAGCACGCGCGCCAGCTGGCCTACTCGAGCCTAAGGGACGAGGCGCTAGATGCTGTGGAGAGGGGGATGGCGGACGCGCTGATAGTCACTGGGCCCAGGACGGGCGCTCCGCCGAGCGTGGAGCACGTAGCCGAGGCTAAGCAGGCGGTCCCTTTAACGCCGGTCCTAGTCGGCAGCGGGCTATGCCCAGCCAATGCCGAGGAGTTGCTGAGGGCGAGCGACGGGGGCATCGTGGGCACTTACTTCAGGGGAGGGTCTCTCGAGAGCCCGGTGGACGTGAGGAGGGTCGGCGAGTTTATGAGGGTAGTCAAGGGGCTGAGGGCGAGGCTGCGCAAATAGCCTCGAGGGGGCACGAAGCGCAGCGGGGCCTGCGGCTCCTGCACACTGAGGAGCCGTGTATGTAGCAGAGCGTCTGGAGCCAGCCGGCTAGGCTGCCCAGCTTAGCTACCTCCGCCCTCAAACACTTGTCCTCGAGCGGGCAGCGCGGGAGGGAGGGCAGTGGCTGGACCCTGCAGGACCTGCGCGAGCAGAGGGGCTTCGAGGGCTGGCTTAGTCCCCGCGGGACCAACCCCACCCTAGTGGCTACGGTACTTAAGTGAGTGTCGCAGGGGGCGGCGGAGGGGTCCTTGAGGCAGGACAGTATTATGGAGTCCACTGTCTTGGGCCCTAGGAATTTGCAGGCCCTCAGGAGCAGGACCCTGGCGATCGGGGGGCTCAGGCGGGTGAGGTCGAGGGGGCTGCTGAGGCTCAGCTCTAGTGAGAGGCCGGCCGACAGCTCAGTTAGGCGGGCGGGGATGGATAGGAGGCCGTCCACGACCTCCTTGAGCTGAATCACTTGGTAGCTGGAGCCCACTCGCTCCTTGAGGAGGGGGGCGGGGGCTCTGGACAGTAAGACTAGGTCCCCGCCGAACGCCGCCCATATCCTACGGCACCACTTAAGGACTAGGGAGTCGTACCTAGTCCTCCTAGATAGGGCTACGGCAATGATCACGTAGGGCAGGTCCCACGGGGCAGCGGGGAGCCTGACCCCGGGGTACGTGGAGGCTAGGAGCTCTAGGGGCTCCCTTAACGAAGGCGGGAGGCGCGCCAAGCCCTCCTCGAAGGGGCGGTGCCAGCAGCCAGCCTCGTGAACGACCACCTCCTCTATGTCGCGGGCGGCGTGCCCGCTGTGGGAGGCCCTCAGCAGCCCCCCGCCCACTTGCTCGACCCTGAGCCCAGCCAGCCTCCCAGCCACCTTAGCCCAGCTGCGCTCGCGCAGCCTGACGTACATCGATGAGACGAAGGAGGGGGATAGCGTCAGGTCTAGGTCGAAGGGCTCCTCTACCTCAACCTCGACCTCCAACTCTAGGCTAGCAGTAGGCCCAGCGGCTTACTTCAGCATTGCTACTTAATAAGTGCAAAAGTAAGGCTTTAATATATGGGGCGCTGACTCCTAAGGGGCCTTGGGCAGGCTAAGCCACGTGGCTCTCGAGCTGGCCTACCACGCCCCATTCACTGCACTGGGGACTGCCATAGGGATGGCCCTGGTGTGGGCCCTCGCACTCCACGCTTACGTGGGGGCCGTCGGCGAGGGGGCCTTCCACGCGCTCCACGCAGTCCACATCCTCCTGAGCGCCATGGTCACCGCCGCCGTGTACCGTAGGCACGGGGCGGACTACGTTAAGGCTCTCGCGGTGGGGGTGGCTGGCTCGGTCCCCATCTGCTCAGTATCGGACGTAGCGATCCCCTTCCTCGGGGGGAGGCTATTAGGCCTGGAGGGGCTGGAGCTTCACATCTGCCTGCTGATGCACCCACAGATACCGCTGGCCTCAGCCCTACTGGGGAGTGTAGTTGGCGCGTGGCTCTCGACGAAGATTGAGGACCCGGACCTAGTACCCCACGGCGGACATGTAATGGTGTCGGTGATGGCCTCGCTCCTCTACTTAGCGTCGTTTACTCCGAGCTTCGAGGCCGTGATGGCGGCCCACTTGCCCCAAATCTTTGCGATCGTGTTCATAGCCGTCCTGGCCCCCTGCTGCACCTCAGACATAGTGATCCCGATAGCGGCCCTGCCCAGCCACTTGGGGGCGCGCCGCCTAGATGGCCACGGCTGGCTGAGGAGGGTCAGGAGGAGGGTCGGCTAGAGTACGGCCTTCACCCTATACCTATCCCTGAGCTCCCTCCTCTTCGCCGCGTTCCACCCGGAGACCTCCTGGTAGTAGCCAGTGACCCTGCTCCAGTACCTCACGCTGGCTGAGCCGCAGGCTGGGCAGGACTCATTGAGGCCGCTGGAGACGGTCACGCAGCTCTCGCAGATGGTCAGGTCCTTGGTGTAGGCGAAGTAGCCTATTTGAGTCTGCGTAGCTATTCGCTTCGTGACCTTTAGCAGCGCCTCTGGGTCTGGGTAGGCCTCCCCCAGCCATATGTGGAAGATGTTGCCGCCAGACAGTATCGGCCAGAACTTCTGCTCAATCTGAATTCGCTCAGCTAGCGGCACCTGGGCGCCTACGTAGACGTGGGTGCCGTTGGTGTAGTAGACGGGCACGTCCCTAGCCCCCTCAGCCATGAGCCTCTTGGCCTCCTCCAAGTCCCCCTTAACTACCGATGCAGCCATGTCCCTAAACTCGGGCGAGGCGAGGTCTGCGACGGCCAGCCGCTGGGCGCAGGACTCCGCTGGCGTGCGCGCCAGGGCTATCTTGAGCCCCGACTTTTGCTCGAGCTCGCTCTTGTACTTCCTCATCTCCAGCAGGACCTTGACCAACAGCCTGACGGCGTCCTTATCCTCGTGGAGCTGGCGCCCAGTGTGCCACTGGGCCATCTCGTTGCCGCCCACCACTCCGATCGTGTAGACGAGCTCGCTCAGGTCAACCGCCGGCGGCCCGCGCCTCCCCGTCCTGGGGTCCCTGGGCCTCTGGACGGCGAAGGGGAGCCTCCCAGCCTTGACGATCGTCTCAATCCACTTGCGCTTAGTCTCGAAGATGTCCACGGCCAAGTCCATTAGCCTCATCAGCTCCTCCACTAGCCTGTCGTCGTCCCCCCTGGCCTTGTAGGCGGCCCTGGGCAAGTTGAGCGTGACGACCTGCATGCCGCCCATGCTAAAGTGCTTGCCGTCCTCGAAGAACATCTTCGCCTCAAAGTCTGGGTCCGTCTCTGGGGTGTCCGTGAATACGTAGGCGCAGCAGTTGTGGGTGACGACCCCGAGCGCGTTAACGAAGTGGTTCCCCTCCACCTCGACGGGGTCGTAGACGGGCCCGCTGAACTCCTCCCGAGACACCCTCCTAACCTTGAGGAGCAGCGCGCGGCTCCTCAGGGCGGGCCTCCCAGAAAGGAGGCGCTCCAGGGCCCTCTTGGAGCCCACTCTGCAGACGTAGACGGCCCTGCCCCCCTTGCGCTTAAGCTCGTAGTAGCTGAGGGCCAGCCCAGCGAGGCCGGAGAGGAGGGCCAGCTTCTGGCAGGCCCTCCTCGAGGGCAGGCGCAGCCGCGCGCCGCCCGCGCCCACGAAGGCCCCCCTCAGGAAGGCGCGTATGGCCTCCTCCGGGAAGTGGAACACGACCCAGGGCACGTCCCTATCGAGCGAATTTGAGCCGGCCTTGAGCTGCTCGACTAAGAAGCGGTACAGCTGGACGCTGCCGACTTGGACGACGGTGAGGGACTTGAGCCTGTACGTCCTAGCGTCCACTTGAAAGACCCTCTCGACCAGCCCCCTGACGTACTCAGCCAACTCCCCCTCGCCGCTCCTGAAGTAGAACCTCACCACCCCTCCCCTCGGGACCTTCTTGGCGCTGCCCCTAGCGAAGTAGAGACCCAGCAGCTCCGCGAACTCCTTGCTGACGGCCACCCTCCTCGGGAGCCTGCGCCTGGCCCTCGACGAGAGCACCCCCTCGTCCACCTCCACCTCCCTCACGACCTCCCTCGGGAACTTCAGCAGCACGAACATAGCGTCCCCGGGCCTAACCTCCCTCGCTGGGACCGTCACCTGCCTCCCGTCCCTGACCACCGGCATCGGGTGGTCCTCAGTCACCCTGATCCTCCTGCCCCCCTCGAGCTGCACCGTGTAGACGTAGCCGTTGTAAGGCCTCGCCAGCATGGAGAGGGGGCGGGAGAACCTTGCGCTAAGCGAGTTTAGTGAGCACGCTAGCACCTCGTCCTCGGGCCCCACGTCCCTCGCCTCTACGACGTCTATCGAGCCCCCCCTCCTGACTACGATTAGCTCGTCCCCCGGCACGCACTGGTAGCACGAGACCCCCCTCCCGTAGCCCCTGTAGGCCGGGAGCATGTTGTCGAAGTAGGGGGTGCCGTACTTAGACACGACCCTGTGGACTAGGAGCCAGTCCTCGTCAAACTCGGGCTTGAAGAACTCGGCCGTGATCCCCCCCTCTAGCTTGGGGAAGTTGAAGGGCTTGCCCCACCAGTCGCCCTCCAGGGCCACTTCGTATATGGCCCTGAAGAAGGCCCTAGCCTCGTCCTCATAGCTCCCGTACGTCTCCGGGCCCACGCGCCCGTAGGCCACCACCGGCTTGTCCCTCCAGAGCTCGGGGACCCCGGGCACTAGCTGGATGTTGCTAAACACCATCTGGCCGCCCCTCGCTACGTAGATCTGAGTGAGCTCGTAGAACATCATTTGGGCCAGCTGCTTCACCTCGCGGTAGGTGAGCCCCCTGATGAAGGGGGCCATGAAGACTGTGTAGTTGAAGAAGCCCTGGCCGCCGGCGAAGTTCGTCTGGGCGCTTGCCAGGGCCTTGACGCTGTGGAGGAGGGCCACCTCTGGGTGCTTGGCCGGCCCGGCCACGCTAGTCTTGAGGCCCATCCCGTCCGGCATGAGGCCGTAGTAGAGGAAGTAGCGCAGGTCCCAGTCCTGGCAGAAGGGCCTGGTCCCGAAGTACTCGAGGTCGTGGATGTGGAGGTCCCCCTTTAGGTGGGCGTCGGCCAGCCTGGGGTCCATTAGCAGCAGGTACTCCTCCTTAGACACCCTGTCCCCCTTCTTCTTGTGGCTAGTCTCCGGGTTCGGCTGGAGGTTGGCGTTCTCCCTGGCCTCGTAGCCCTCCCCTATGTCGATTAGGTAGGCGTCGTAGACTGGGACGCCGACCCTCGTCAGCACGTTGCGGTATATCGCATATGCCGGCTTTGCTGAGGAGCGCTCTAGGAGGATGTTGTTGACCACCTCCCTTATCAGGGGGGCGCTCACGAACTTGGCCCTCATCCTAACTATGCGCTCCTCCGCCTCGCGAGCTATCTCCTCGGCCTCCTCGCGAGTGATCGGGGGCACCCCGAAGAACTTGAAGGCTAGCTGGGTCTCCCTCAGCAGCTGCCTGACGATGGCCTCGCGGTCCCACGGGACGAAGTGGCCGTCGCTAGTCCTGACCATCGGCATCCCGGCGGCGTAGCGCTCCACCTCCCTAAGCCAGGCCTCAGCCACCGCCGCCCACCGCCCGCTTGAGTAGCTCTCGGTTCACCGCGCCGCCCTCGAAGAGGTCCTCAGAGGTGAGGAGCCTGCCGCCGACCTCTAGGGCGGGGGTCGAGGTGAGGTATACGTCCCTCATTATTAAGTCGGCCATGACGTCAGTGTCAGAGGCGTCCAGCTCCTCATAGTCCACTCCGAGCTCCCTCAGGGCCTCCTTTAAGGCCTCGCAGCGGGGGCAATGGGGGGACGTGTACAGCCTGACCCTCACAAAATTCATGAACTTAGTCTACAATTTTAAACTTTTCTCGCTAGTCCACTAGACAAGAGGTCCAGGTGGTCGCTACGTGGGGGCGCCCGAGGCAGCCGAGGCGCCGCCCGGGCGCAGTCTAGCCAGTTAGACCTACAGGCTGACCTGTATGTTGAGCTTCTTCACTAGCTCCTTGTACCTATTCCTCACGGTGACCTCAGTCACCTGGGCGGCCCTAGCTATCTCCTTCTGCGTCTTCCTCTCATCGGTCTGGAGGGAGGCTATGTAGATGGCGGCGGCGGCCAGCCCAGCTGGGTCCTTGCCAGCAGTGATGCCGAGCTTCCTGGCCTCGTTTATGATCTCAATTGCCTTGCGCTGGAGCGCGCCGCTCAGCCCGAGCTCGGCCCCTATCCTAGGGACGAAGTCGGCGGCGTCGGCCACCGGTATGCCGAGGCGTATGTGGCGCAGCAAGAGCCTGTAGCACCTAGCCATGTCCTTGCGGCCGGCCTTAGTGTACTGGGCGATCTCCTCCAGCGTGCGAGGCACCCTCAGTTTGCGGCAGGCGGCGTATATCGAGGCGGCCATGATGCTCTCGATGGAGCGGCCCCTGACGAGGCCGGCGTCCACTGCCTTACGGTATATGCTTATCGCCTCCTCCCTAACGTTGGCGGGCAGGTTGAGGTAGAACGCGATCCTCTCTAAGTGCTGGGCGGCCTGCTGTATGTTGCGATCCAGCGACGACTGGACGCGGCTCCTGATCTGCCAGCGCCTCCACCTAAGGACCTCGAGCACCCTCTTGGGCTCCAGCCTGTGCCCGGACGCGTCCTTCCCCATGTACTCGATGACGGTGGTGAGGTCCCTGTCTATTATGGGCGAGGCCACGGGCGGGCCGGCGCGACTGCGGCGCTCCTTCTCCTCTTGAGTGAAGGCGCGCCACTCAGGGCCCCTATCGATGATCTTCTCAACTATCACTAGGCCGCAGTTGGAGCACGTGAGCTCCCCGCGCTCGTAGTCCTTCTTAAAGAGGTGCCCGCCGCACTCTGGGCAGGTGGGTACGGACTTCTTCTCAGTCTGAGCCTGGGAAGTCAATGGGACACCCCCTCAGCCGAGCCTTCAGCCGGGCTTGGGGCCCTATTCCTGGGAAAGGAATACATTTAAAGTTTACTGCTAATGTTTTTATACTCCTTATAAAAGCATTTCTGCAGAAAGCTAAAATACTAAAGCCTAGCCCTTGAGGGGTGCTTAGGGGCCACGGGGGCCCGGCTAAGTTAGTTTTAAACGCCTAGCGAAAGGCTGGGGAGGCGGGCCCGGTGGGATTTGTTCGGTAGGGCAGCCCCTACCATTGAACCCACGACCAACGGCTGTCTCCACTGCCGCTTAGGAGGCCGCCGCGCCTCCGGGCTGCGCCACGGGCCCGCGCCTAGTCCAGGGGACTGTGTCTATTTATCCCTTTGCCCCTTGCTCTGGCGACTGAGTGCGGCTGAGTCGCTTGAAACCTTAATAATCTGACAATGGCTGACATTAGGGCAGCGGCCGCTCGGGGGGTGCCTGTGGAGGAGGCTCAGGAGAGGCTGGTCTATATCGACGGCAGGCTCTACCCCGCTAGCGAGGCCAAGATCTCAGTCTACGACCATGGGCTGCTGTACGGGGACGGGGTGTTCGAGGGTGTGAGGGTGTACGACGGGCTCGTCTTCAAGCTGAGGGAGCACATAGACAGGATGTACGAGAGCGCCAAGGTAATTAAGCTGGACATACCGATGACGAAGGAGGAGATGGTGAGGGCGGTGGTAGAGGTCCTGAGGGTGAATAAGATTAGGGACGGGTACGTGAGGATAGTCGTGACTAGGGGGGTCGGGGACCTGGGGCTGGACCCCAGGAAGTGCCGCAGGCCCACTGTGATAATAATAGCCGACCGCATACAGATATACGACCAGGAGGCCAGGGAGGGGGGGCTGAAGGCAATAATCTCCTCAGTGAGGAGGGACTCGGTCGACGCGACTAGCCACGAGGCCAAGACGCTCAACTACCTAAATAGCATCTTAGCTAAGATAGAGGCCATAGAGGCCGGGGCGGACGAGGCGATAATGTTGGACAGTAGGGGGTTCGTGTCTGAGGGGACGGGGGACAACGTATTCATAGTCAAGGGCGGCGTGGTCTCTACCCCCCCGAGGACGGCGGGGATCCTGCCGGGGATTACTAGGAAGTGCGTCATAGACCTCTGTAAGGAGCTGGGGATACCGGTGTTCGAGAGGGACTTGACGGTAGCCGAGCTCTACACGGCCGACGAGGTCTTCGTGACCGGGACGGCTGCTGAAGTAATGCCAGTCACCGTAATTAACGGGAGGGTCATAGGGGACGGGAGGCCGGGGCCAGTGACGAGGAGGCTGATGGAGGAGTTCAGGAGGCTCACGAGGGACCCCAGGAACGGGGTGCTGGTGGACTACGACTAGCTGAGCCTGCCCCTCAGGTCCTCGAAGACTCTACTCACTTCGGCCCTCCACTCCTCGAGGCCCTCCGGCCCCGGGTAGTTTAGGTAGAGGTCCCTGAGCTTGGACATGGCCCTCAGGGCCGCCCTCAGCTTAAGCAGTAGGCTGGGCCTACCGGCGCCCTTGAGGAGCCTCCTCACCCGCTCGACGAGGCTTGGGCTGGGCCCGCCGCCTAAGTTGAGGGAGAGCAGGTCCCGCCCGGACACTAGCCCTGCCTTCATCCCCCAGTTCAAGTCCTCGTTGCCGAGGGACTGTAGGAGCATCCTAAGGGCGTCTAGGGAGGCCTGCTTGAAGCCGTACGTAGCGTTGAACTCTACCGCATACCTCCACAGCCCCCTCTTCGAGGCGTCGCCGGCGTCTAGGGCGCTGGCGATGGCCTCGGCCGCCAGCCAGCCCGCCCTCATGGCCGGCCCTATGCCCCCGCCGTGCATGGGGTTGGCCTGGCAGGCGGCGTCGCCAACGAGGACCACGCCGTCGCCGACTAAGCGGTCCAGGGGCCTGCGGGTGGGCACGACGCCCCCGCCGGAGTGGACCACCTCTGACTTGCTGGGGATGAGGGTGCCCAGGACGCGGCTGTAGAACAGCTGCCTAGGGTTGAGGCCCCTCCCCACCTGGACCCCCAGGCCCGCGTTGACCTCCCGCTCGCCCCTGGGGAAGACCCATGCGTAGCCGCCGGGCGAGGCCTCCTGGTCTAAGTAAATTTCGCAGTATTCAGTAGAGCCCAGGGGCTCCTCGAGGCGCCTAATTTCGCGGTAGCAGACTACGTAGTCACTAGGCGGCGGAGGGGGGAACCAGCCCGGGGGGCACTTGCGCCTAATGATCGCTGGGTAGCCGGAGGCGTCCACGACCACCTTGGCCCTAACCTCGAGCAGCCCCCCCTTGCGCCTGGCTAGGACGCCGACGACTGCGCCCCCCTCTACGATGGGGGCCAGCGCCTGGGCCTCGTCAATGAGCTCAACCCCAGCGTCCAGGGCCTCCCTCAATAGCCTGAGGCCCAGGGCCCTGCGGTCCACTATGAAACCCCTGAGGCCCTCCCCCTCTACCTTAAGCACCGTGCTTCGGTCTGGCGAGTATATCTTCACGCCCTCGACCCTATTGAGGAGCTCCTCGCCGCTCGGCGGAGGCAGGCCGAGGGCCTCGAAGTGGTGGGAGCCCACGGCGTCCCCACAGACCTTCTCCCACGCCCTATCCCACGGCTTGGCCTCTATTAGCGCCACGCGCAGGCCCAGCTTGGCGCACCTCCAGGCGGCCACGCTGCCCCCGGGGCCCGCCCCCACGACCACGACGTCCAAGCTTAGCCCTGAGACTCCAGCGAGCTCCAGAAAGCATTTTTACCTTTTCTGTCACCACAATAGCGAATGGACGAGGTGCTGAGGGAAGTGATAGAGGCACTTAGATCCATAGTCGAGAGGCTTAGCGCAGTGTGCTTCAGGCTGGAGATGGTGGCTGAGAGGCAGGAGGAGCTAATTGAGAGGCTAAGGACTGAGGAGGGGGAGCTGAAGGCCCTCGACGTGCTGTCCCTCCTCGAGCTGCCCGACCACCTACGGAAGACGGCCATGGCCTTGGCCAGGATGGGGGAGGGCACGGCGAAGGACGTGGCCCGCGTCACCGGTAGGGAGAGGGCCGTCGAGAGCGCCTACTTGAACCAGCTGGCCAGGATGGGCTACGTGAGGAAGAGGAGGGTCGGGAGGAAGGTGGTGTTCTCAACGAGGGAGGGGCCGTGAAGGTAGTAGCCGTCCACTCATTTAAGGGAGGGACGGGGAAGAGCCTCGTAGCCTCGAACATCGCCTCGCTCTACGCCATCGAGGGGCGCGACGCTTGCCTGCTGGGCATGGACTTCAGGGCCCCCTCGCTACACACGATCTTCCGAGTGGGCCGGGCTAAGTGGTGGTTTAACGACTACTTAGACGGGAGGTGCGGGCCGTGGGAGGTGCTCGTGGATGTATCGGCCAAGGTGGGGTCGAGGGCCAGGCTGCTCGTGGCGCCGGCGGACCCATCGCCCTCGGCCATCAAGGAGGTGATGGCGAAGCCGATCAAGTGGGAGCGGGAGGCCCTGGGGAGGCTGCTGGACTTCATTAAGTGGGCTGGTGGGGCCGGCCTCCAGAGGTGCATAATAGACACGGGCCCCGGCTACCTATACTCATCAATCAATGCCATAGCCGCTAGCGACCTAGTCCTGCTCGTGGTCACGGGCGACGAGGCGGACCTGGAGGGCGCCAGGCAGATGGCGAGCGAGCTCTACAGGCCGCTGGAGCGCAGGGTGGCGGTAGTCCTGAACAAGGTTGCGGGGGCGGAGAGGGAGCGGATCTACGCCGCGGCCTCAGAGGTGGGGGAGCTGGGGGGAGTGGTTGGCTGCTACTGCGACGTGGCCTCCCAGCTGCAGCGCATCGTACACGTCTCCGAGGCGCCGGACCATCCGCTCAGCAAGGACTTGCGTAAGTTGCTAAGTAGGGTAGAGGAGCTACTGGCGCGGCCTCCCTAGCCTCCTCGAGCTCAGCTCCTTAACGTACTTGATGTACTCCTTCATGGCCCTCCTCGCCCTAACGTGGTCTGGCAGGGTCTCTGGGACGAAGTACAGCATGGCCCCAGATAGGAAGAGGAGGACGGCGGCGGTGCTGAACAGCTGGGTGATGTGCGGAGTCGGTAGCGCGTAAGCGCGCCACACGCCACCCTGCCACGAGGCGAGTATGGCGGCGCCCAGCCCTATCGCGATGTACTTGGCTCGACGGGCGGGAGGGGAGATGTCGGCCCAGACAACGAAGGTGAAGAGGATGGTGAGGGCCCCCCACGCAAACCCATCAATGACGGGGTACAGAACGTCCAGGACGGGGCCTGATGGAGATAGGCTAACGAGGGCGCACCCCAGCCCGAGCAACATGTAGGAGAAGATCGCGAGGGGCCTCCTCCCATACCTGTCGAGGAGGAGGCCCGCGGGGACCATCGAGGCTACGCCGACTAGGAGCGTGAGCTGCTTCAGGGACGCTACCTTCTCCTCCCCTAGTTGAAAGTAAAGCGTGACTGAGGACAGGGAGTCGGCTATGACGAAGAGGGACCACACTGCCGCCAATATGGCAACGGCAGTAGCCTTGAGCTTGACGTAGTCCTCAGCCGCTCGCCCTAGGCCGGGCCAGGGCTCGGGCCTAGCAGTAGCTACATACAGGAGGGCCGTCAGGCCCTTTAAGACTGGGAGGGCTATTGTAGTGGGGGTGAGGGCCGTCACCAAAAAGGCGCACGCCCCAACAATTGCCGAGGGGAGGCTCCTCCTCTCGAAGCTAGTTGTATTGACGAAGTCGGAGATGGCCGCGGGCAGCTGAAATACCATAGCGAACGACAGTAGGATGACGGAAGAGAGTTGATGGAGGGGGGGCGAGGCCAAGAGCCATAGGGCCGCTAAGAGGCCAGAGGCCTCCCAGACGAGCCTGGCCTCGTGGCGCCTAAAGCCCAGGCCTACGGTCATGAAGGCTAGGGCGAGGGGGCCCAGGGCCAAGAGCAGCCGAGGCGCTGTTGCGATGAGTAGATCCATCAATGCAAAGGAGGCTTGGTATGCCCACGATATGTTGAGGGCAGCGTAAATTGCGAGGGCGAGGTCCCTTCGCTTCACAAGGCCCCCTGCCTCACCGATCTTATCAGCCTTGCGCCTCTCTGCACTTCTGCACTACACAGCGACAGATTTTTAGGAGGGATTCCCACGGTATTACTTCGGTGAGTTGGAAAAATGAGGAGGAGCGAGCTGAAGGCCTCCCTGAGCCTTACCCCCGTTAGGCTCTGGCTCCCCATACCATAAAAGCTTTGCCCTCCTCAATTTTTTCTGAGGCCAGCGAAAGGGGCTTCATGTAGGCTAAAATATCCATCGGCCCTAGTCCAATAAGGGCCCAAGCTTGGAGGGCTGGCTCAGCAAGGTGAGGGAGCTAGTGGAGGGCCAGCGAGGCTTTGAGGTGAGGGTCGAGGGGGGCGAAGTCAGGGTGTTTGAGCTCGGGCTGGAGCGTAGGGCCGGGCCACCGCCCAGGGAGCTGAGGAGGTACGCTGGCAGGAGGGGGCTCAGTAGGGAGCTGAAGGAGGTGCTCATCGACGCGGCCGAGAGGCTCGGCTCGGCGAGGGTGCCGTTCAAGGTGACTATAGGGGCGGGGGAGTTCATCCTAAGGTTTGACTTGGAGCGCTACGTGAGGGTCCACGGGGAGGGCTCGTCCGTAGTGGGCTTTAAGGACCTGGGCGAGCACCCGCTCGACGCCATCGCTGAGCTGCTGAGGAGGCACGGAGAGGTGAGGTTCCTCGTGCCGGTGAGGTGAGTTGGGGATCGTGGCCTTCATTTTGATAGTGTCCGAGGTCGCCAAGGAGAGGGAGGTGGTTAGGGAGCTCCTCAAGATCCCAGGCGTGGTTGAGGCTAGGCTGGTCTTCGGAGAGTACGACGCCCTCGCGAGGGTGGAGGTGGCCGACGTGGCTGAGCTGGACAGGGTCGTCACCGCCGTCAGGAGCACGAGGGGGGTAGTCAAGACGGTCACCCTAGTCTCCTCGTAGCGTAGGTGGGAGGTTGGTGAAGGTAGACGCCCTGGCCTTCGCCACTAGGCTCCTCCACCCCAGGCACGTAGTTTTAGTTACGTGCTGCGGCCGCGACGGGAGGGCCAACGTCGTTACGCTGGCCTGGTCGATGCCCACCTCCTTCAAGCCGCCCATGGTGGCAATCAGCATAGCGCCCGAGAGGTTCTCGCATAGGCTAATTGAAGAGACGGGGGAGTTCGTAGTCAACGTGCCCACCGTGGAGCTCTTGAGCAAGGTGTACCTCGCAGGGACTAGGAGCGGGAGGGACGTGGATAAGTTCAAGGAGGCGGGCCTCACGCCCAGGCCGGCCAAGAGGGTGAGGGCCCCCATCATCGACGAGTGCGTCGCTCACCTAGAGTGCGTCGTAGCGAGCCGCCTAACTACTGGCGACCACACCCTCTTCGTCGGCGAGGTGGTCGCCGCCTACGCAGACGAGGGGGCGTTCGGGAGGAGGGTGCTGAACCCGAGGGTGGCCAAGCCGATCTTGCACTACGGGCTGGACCTCTTCACGACGGTAATAGACGAGGTCCTTAGGCCGGCCTAGCCAGCCTCGAACTTAGGCCTCATCGAGAGCAGCTTGGGCTCGTAGAGCGGGAGCCTCGGCCTCTCCCCCACCTCCTTGGAGAGGGTGCTGACGAGCTCCTCGACGCTCATCACCCTCACCTCCCTCGCCCTCCTGACCCTGACGGTTAAAGCGCCCCCCTCGACCTCCTTCCTACCCACGACGACGACGTAGGGCACCCACTCGGCCTCGGCGTCCCTCACCTTCTTAGACACCGTCTCATCCCTATCGTCCAAGTCGACCCTGAACCCCGCCCCCTCGATGGCCTCGGCCACCTTCAACGCGTGGCCCACGTACTCCTTGGAGACGGGGATCAGCCTGACTTGAGTCGGGCTTAGCCAGGGGGGCAGCATCGGGACGCCGCCCTCCCTCATCCTCCTGGCCGCCTCCTCTAAGATGGCGTACATCCAGCGCTCTATGCTGCCCATGGAGCTGTGCACTATGACGCAGCCCCTGCGCTCCCCGCCCTCGTCCACGTAATATATCCCGTAGCGCTCAGAGTCCTCTACATCAAGCTGGACGGTGCACAGCTGGGCGTTGCCCCCCTGGGAGTCCACGAACTGGTACTCGTGCTTAACGACCCAGTAGTGCTTGCGCTCCGGAAGGAGCTCTATCAGCGCCGGCTGCCTAGCGTACTTAACGAGCTCGACGAACCACCCCCTGTGCTCGCGGTAGAACTCCTCCACGGCCCTGAAGGCGACGGCGTAGCTGACCTCCATACTGTCCGCTAGCTCGGTGTACACCTTGAAGAGGCGGGCGTACTCCTCCATGCCCTGCTCAAGGTCCCTGCAGAAGCAATGGACGTCGGGCATGGTGAAGGCCCTGAGCCTCCTGAGCCCGACGCACTCCCCGCGCTGCTCTAGCCTAAACGACTTAGAGAGCTCGTAGACTCTGAGCGGCAGGTGGCGGTAGCTCAGCTGGGCCGACTTCATCATGCTGAATAGGCCGAAGTCGCCGGCGAAGCGGAGCGTGAACTCCTCCCCGCCCACCCTGAGCCTGTAGTCGCGCTCCCTAAACTTCGAGGCCTGCTCGGCTATCGCCCTCTGGCTGAGCCTATACATTAGCGGGGTCTCCACCTTTACTGCCCCGAGCTTCTTGAGGGCTAGGTCGTTGGCGAGGGCCTCGAGTAGGTCCTTTATTAGCGCGCCCTTGGGGTAGAACCTGAGGTGGCCCACGTCAGACGAGGGCTCGTAGTCCACGAGGCCCAGCTTAGACATGAGCTTAATGTGCGCGGGCGGGGGCCGCCGCCCCTCCTTGACCCCCAGCTCGTTGAGGGCCAGCCTATAGAGGGCTGGGTACCCCTTCAGGAGCTCCGCGCTCTCTCGGGTCAGCTCCACCTCCTCGCCCGACGGCGTCAGCACCACGAGCCTGCTGCGAGGCCCCTCGGGCCCTGCAGCCGCGCCAGCCCCCTCCGCGCCCTCGGCGCTCACCGCCCTCGAGAGCTCGCTCAGCGGGTGCCCCTTGCAGGAGAGGCTGAAGGCCTTGTACCAGCCGAAGGGGGCCCTGTGGACTCTTAGCCCCCTCCTACGCAGGGCCCCCTCCATGGCCACGAGGGCCTCCAACGCCTTGTCGAAGCTAGCGAGGCTGGAGGATAGGTGCGCGTAGGGGTAGACGACGACGGTGTCGACGTTCAGCCTCCTGGCCAGGCCCTCCGCCTCGCGCGCCGCCGCCTCGCCAGCCCTCGGGGGGTCCGCCTCGTCGGCCAGCTCCACTGCGGCGAACGCCACTAGGCACTCGCCGAACGAGGCCTCCCTCCCCTCTGGGGGGATGGGCTCGGGGCTCGGGATGGCCTCTGAGGTGACGCGGTAGGAGAAGCTGTCGGCATGGATGAGCAGGAGCCTCAAGCCGGCACCTCCGTGGGGGTGTGGGGCTGGGCCTTAAGCCTTTCCAGGCCCCTTACGTACTCCTCGACCCTGGCTAAGTCCTCGGGCCTCCCCACGTCAGCCCAGAAGCCGGACAGGCGCCTGGCCCTCACCCTCGAGCCGCCCTCGACTAGCTTCTTAATTGCGTCAGTCAGCTCGTACTCCCCGCGGGGGCTGGGCTCGACCCCCCTCAGCAGCCTGAAGATTGAGCGGTCGAAGAGGTAGATGCCGGCGTTTACGAAGCCAGGCCCCGCCCGCCCCTTCTCGATCACGCCCACCACCCTATCCCCATCCACCTCGACCGCCCCATAGCGCGAAGCGTCCTCCACCCAGTACACCGAGACTATGGCCGGCTCCTCCTCCACCACCCACCTAAGGTCGTCGGTGAAGAAGAGGTCCCCGTTGACGACCACGAGCCTCTCGGACTCCACGAGAGCCTCGGCGGCCAGGAGTGCGTGGGCGGTGCCCAGGGGCTCCTCCTGGACGCAGAACTTCGCCCTGCCCCTGAAGTAGTCCATCACCGCCTCCTTCAAGTAGCCGACCACCATTATTATGTCTAGGCCCAGCCCCTCGAGCTTCTCGACTATGTACTCCACGAGGGGCCTGCCGGCCACGGGCACCATTACCTTGGGCACTAGGTCCGTCAGGGGCCTGAGCCTGACCCCCCGCCCGCCGCACAGCACGACGGCCTGCATGGCGCGCTAGTCCCTAGCGGGGGCATGCATATGAGGCTTAGCGGCCCGCGGGGCTAGGCTTATCTCCCTCAGCGGCCTGCCTGTGGCCGACATGAGGGTAGTGGTCTACACGGGCAAGGGGGGGACGGGGAAGTCGGCGCTCTCGTGCGCCACGGCGCTGAGGGCGGCCGAGGCGGGGCGGGACGTCCTAGTCATCTCCTCGGACCCCGCCCACACGCTGTCAGACCTCCTCGAGACCAAGGTGGGGCACGAGGCCACTAAGGTGGCGGACCACCTATGGGCCCTGCAGGTGGACCCGCTGAAGGAGGTGAGGGAGAAGTACCGGCCGATACAGGAGTACGTGGCCAGGGTGTTTATGTCGAAGGGGCTGGACGAGGCCCTGGCCTTTGAGGTGGCCAGCCTCCCAAACATGACCCCCTTCCTATCGCTGCTCAAGCTAGTTGACGTAGTCGAGGAGGGGGGCTTCGACGCAGTCGTGATGGATACGGTCCCCTCGGGAGAGGCCCTGAAGAACCTCTACCTGCCCGTGCTAGTGGGGTCCATCAGTAGGAAGCTCCTTAAGCTAGCCAGCGGCCTGATGGGGGTGGCTAGGGTCGTGGAGCCCATCATTAAGATTCCAGCCCCCTCGAAGGAGGTGGTGAGGGCAGACCTAAAGCTCATCGAGAGGCTCGAGGCGCTGAGGGGCATCCTAACTAACCAAGAGGAGGCTAGCCTGAGGCTGGTCGCCAACCCAGACTCCTTCAGCATAGAGAACGCCAAGAGGTCCTACATGATCGCCAGCCTGTACGGCATCAACACCGACTTAGCGATCGTAAATAAGGTGCTGCCTCCTGAGGTCGAGGACCCCTTCTTCAGTAAGTGGAGGAGGGCCCAGGAGAGGTACTTGGCCGAGGTGGAGGCCTCCCTCCACCCCCTGCCCGTCAGGAGGGTCAGGCTGTTCGACTCAGAGCTGAGGGGGCTAGAGATGCTTCGGAGGTGCGCGGAGGAGGCCTTCGGCGACGACGACCCGCTGAAGGTGTTCCACAGGGGCCCCGCCCTCACAGTGGAGGTCTGGAGGGGAGGGGCCCTGCTAAAGGTCCCAGCCCCCCTCGTGGCGAAGGAGGAGTGCGAAGTTGAGAGGGTGGGCGATGAGTTAGTGATAAAGGTGGAGACCAAGGTGGGGGAGGTTAGGTGCTTCGTGCCCCTGCCGGCGGTCACGTACTCCATGAGGCTCTCCAGGGCTAAGCTTATCGAGGGGGTCCTGCACATATACTTCGAGGAGGAGGGGGTTGGCTGAGGGGGGTCGGGGCGAGCCCAGCCCACAGACGGGGCGCTCAGCGCCGGCGGCGCTCCTACTCCAAGGGCTCCTAGACGCGGCGGTTGGCGCCTACGCCTTCCTCCTCCTCCTGGCCAGGGAGTTCATAGACGCTCAGCTCAGGGCCCTGAGCGGGGCGGGGGCGGCTGGCGGAGTTAGGAGGGAGAGGGTGAAGGTAGAGTAGCCCAGCTAAGCTTTTAGCCCACGGCCTCGCACCCTATGTTGAGGGCGCCGTGAAGGGATAGGGCATGTCGAGGGTGGCGCCCGCAGTGGTAAAGACCTGCGAGCCCTCGTGCCCGCACTTCAGGTGCAGCAACCGGGCCCTCATACTTAGGTGGCCCAGGGAGGGGGGGCGCGACAGGCCTGGAGGGAGGGGCTGGGCGAGGGGCCAGCAGCCGAGCAGCCAGGCCCCCGTCTGCAACATGGACAGGGAGCCGTGCCAGGGGGCGAGGTGTAAGTTTGCGTTCTGCGAGGTGAAGGCCCTGCTAACTGACGGCAGGTGCAGCCTGGAGGATAGGCTGTCCCCCAAGCCGAAGTTTAGCATAGAGGAGGAGGTCGCTAGGCTGGAGCGCGACGTGAGGGCGCTAAAGGAGAAGCTGAGGCGCAAGGGGATCTTGGAGGAGCTCTAAGCCACCTACCCACTATTTTGCCTCGCCCCGAGCGTCATGGGGGGCCGACGACCGCGGGAGGCCTCTAAGGGTCACTAAGGGGCGTTCAAAGGCACTACGCTTAGGTCGGGCCGCTCCACTCTCAGGGGCTGCCGGACCCGCCGCAATCAGGGGCTAAAGCGATCTTTCGGACAGGGCAGCGCGAAAGCGACTTACCTCCAGTACCTCGGGGGCTCGCTCCTCCTGAGGACGTCCTTCGGCTCCCACCTAAACCTCCACAGCCCCCTTCCGACGTCCTCTAAGGCTATCCCAAGCTCGCTAATTGCCCTATCGCTTAGGAGGGCCTCGTCCGTGAGCGGGGATATGACGATGTCCGCCACTGCCTCAGGGGCCTCGGCGCCCTCAGCCAGGACCCTGACCTTGCACGCCCTCGGGACGACCCACACCCTCAGGGGGCCTCCCGCCGTCTCGTACTCAGTTTCCCAAGAGGCCTCGCCAGGTGGCCAAAGGCCCAGCACCTTAGCGAGCTGAATTGGGATCATGACTTGAGGGGTCTCAGACTCATAGCCACTGTTAGCTAGGGCAGAGGTCTCAACGCTACTTGCGCTGCTCTCTACCCTCGCCCTCACGACCACGCCCAACCACCGCTCTAATCCTGCCTACCCTAGTCCTGCGGCTCCTAATGAGGCCCACAAAGGCCCTCTCGGGCTTCACGAGGAGGGGCTTGCCTTTCGAGCTTAAAAGCTTCTCGAATCGAGATTCCCGAGGCTTCAGCGAGGCCCACTTCGCGCTCAAGGGACCCATCTACTTGAGGGGCGGGGCTTTTGGAGGGGCCTGCGCATGCCTTACAGCGTAACTCACGGACCGGCTTCCTAATTGTTGAGCGGATTGCTTGACGAACTTGATTCGCTGACCAAGCTGAGCTCGAACATCGCCCCTTTGCCGCCGACCCGCCCTCAGAGGGGGGAGCCCTTGGGGCTCGCGTTGATGGTATCCATTGGCATCGACCCGCTTCGCAGCTCTCAAAGGCCTCAGGGGCGCCTTAATGGGGTGCCGGCGCGCTGACTGGGCCGGGTTGGAGCGGTAGATCTTAAGCTAGCTCACTGAGCTGCACGCGGCCCGCGCGCTGATCGCGATTGATTTGAATGGTGCGTCGGCCCAACAACGCTGAAAGGTATTAAGAGGGGGGTGCCTCAAGTCCTCTAGATGACTGGCGAGGCGGAGGGGAAGCTGAGGGTCCCCTGCGAGGTCAGGCTAGTGACGGACGAGGGGGTCAGGAGGGTCGCCGCCGACGTCTTCATCCACGTGAAGGGCTACTCCCTAGCTCGCGTCACGCACTTAGACATAGAGCACCCGGAGCTGACGGGGCTCCTCCCGCCCAAGGGAGGGGGGTTCTTCACGGTCGAGGGGGTGGCTGGCGGGCTGAGGATAGGCTTCAGGCCGGCGCGGAGGGGCGTCTGGAGCATTGAGGTGGCCAGCTCGCTCCTCAACGAGGTGCTAAGGCCGGGGGAGGCGACGAGGACGTGGGTCGGGGGGAAGCTTGGGGGGATCTACGTAGGCTTTAGAAGGGAGGAGGTGAGGAAGCTCGAGGAGGTGGCCAGGAGGGTCTTTGGGGTGGGGCCTAGGTGAGGCCGGCGGTCTTAGTCATAGACATGCTCAACGACTTCGTCGAGGGCTCCCTGAGGCTGCCCGGGGCTAAGGAGCTAGTGCCGAACATAAGGAGGGTCCTCGAGGAGGCTAGGCGGCGCGGGGTGCCGGTGATCTATGTCTGCGACGCCCACCTAAGGGGGGTGGACAGGGAGTTCGAGCTCTGGGGCCCCCACGCCATTAAGGGGACTTGGGGGGCCGAGGTAGTGGACGAGCTGAGGCCCCTAGAGGGGGACTTCGTCGTCGAGAAGCGCAGGTACAGCGGCTTCTACGAGACCAGCTTGGACACGCTCCTGAGGGAGCTAGGCGTGGACACCCTAATCCTCACCGGCATAGCGACTGAGATCTGCGTTAGGCACACGGCCGCCGACGCCTACTACAGGGGCTATAGGCTAGTGGTCGTGGAGGGATGCGTCGGGGGGGCTAGCGAGGAGGCCCATAGGGCGGGGCTGGAGGACATGAAGAGGCTCTACGGGGCCAGGGTGGTTAAGCTGAGCGAGGCCCTGAGCCTGCTCCCCTCTCCGCCCTAGCGGCCGCGACCTGGGCCTCTATTACCTTCAGGAGGGCCTCAGCGCTAGAGGGCCTCAGCCCGTCTACGTCCAGTATCTCGCCCTCGCCCACCAGCCTAATCCTTAGGCTCCTCCTGCCCCGGCTGACCTTGACCTGCCTGACGGCGCTCCACCGAAGCTCCTCGCCCCTCTCGCTCCGCCTGAGGAGGGAGGAGGCTAGAGTGCGCTTAATTATCCTCCTGTTAGTGGCCACGTAGAGCACGGACTGGCTGAGCGAAGAGAAGTAGATGGCCATTAGCATGACCATGGCTATGAGGAGCCAGCCGAGCCAACTGCCTAGGATCACTGAGGCGATCAAGATCAGGGGGAGGGTGGCGAGGAAGGCGGTGGAGCCAGACCAGTGGCCGCTGGCCATGGAGAGGATCGACTCGCCGGCCTTGAACTTGAGCCTGCGCTTCAAGGCCTCCAGGAACTCCTCCTCCGCCCGCTTGCGGTAGAGCTCCTCGACCCTGCGCTTGACCTCGGCCCTCTTCGCGAGCTCCCCCACCCTCCCCATGGAGGAGAGCTCCTCCTCGACCTCCCTCTCTACGCGGGCCACCTCCTCCTTCGATACGTACTTAGCCACCCTGCGCTCGAGGGACGAGCGGGCCCAGGCCGTCGCGAAGAGCCACATCCCCGCCGTCACTAGCGCCATTAGGATGAAGGGGAGGGAGAGGGCCACTGGCGGCGGCACCTCCACGCCCCAGTAGGCGTGCAGAGTGCCTACGAGGAGCGTGAGGCCCGCGGCTAGGAGGCAGAGCGCCCCCGCGAGCCTGAGGCCCCTCGGAGAGGCGACGTAGAGCCTGTCCCTAAGCGAGGGGCTCAAGGGGGCTCCCTAAGGTAGTACCACGTCGCCTTCTTAAGCTCTTAAGGCTTAATACCGAGGGGGCCCGTAGCCCTGCGGGGTGGGCTTGGCGACTAGGTACAGGCTCTATGAGTTCGACTACGAGAAGGGGACCATAAGGCTGAAGAACAGGCTCTGCCCAAGGTGCGGGAAGGTGATGGCCAGGCACAGCGACAGGTGGGCCTGCGGCGGCTGCCACTACACCATCTTCGAGAGGCCCAAGGGCAAATGAGGGCTAAGTTAGTGCTCGCCGTCCTGGACGGGGCTGCCGATAGGCCCTCGAGGGGGCCGACTCCGCTGGAGCGGGCCCGCAAGCCCGCCCTCGACTACATCTCCTCGAGGGGGGCGTGCGGGCTCATGTACCCCGTCCGGCGCGGAGTGGCGCCCGAGAGCGACGTAGCGGTGATGTCCATCCTCGGCTACGACCCCTTCGTCCACTACACGGGGAGGGGGCCGATAGAGGCCGTGGGGGCGGGGGTTGAGTTTAGGGACGGGGACGTGGCCCTGAGGTGCAACTTCGCCACCCTCGAGGGTTGGGAGGTAGTGGACAGGAGGGTGGGCAGGAGCCTGACGACTGAGGAGGCCGCTGAGCTGGCGAGGGCTGTCGAGGAGAGGGTGAGGCTGACGTCCCACCCGTGCGACTTAGAGTTTAGGGCCACGGTGGGCCACAGGGCCGTCCTCGTCCTGAGGGGGAGGGGGGTGGGGCTCTCAGCAAACATCTCAAACACTGACCCGGCGTACGCCAGGCTGGGGGGGTTGGGGGTGGCGGAGGCCAGGCCATCGAGGGAGCTCAGGTGGAGCGAGCCGCTCGACGGGAGCGAGGAGGCCAGGAGGACGGCGGAGCTGGTCAACGAGTTCACGAGGAGGGCGAGGGAGGTGCTAGAGGGCCACCCAATAAACGTCAAGAGGGCGGCGGAGGGGAGGGCGAGGGCCAATGGGGTGCTGTGCAGGGACGCTGGGGACAGGCTGCCTAAGCTGGAGCCCGTGGAGGCGCGCTTCGGACTAAGCTTCGCGTGCCTGGCGGACATGCCTGTAGAGAAGGGGGTGGCCAAGCTAGTGGGCATGGAGGTGGAGGAGGTGCCGCCCGGCCGGAGCCTAGAGGACTACCGGCTGAGGGCCAGTAGGGCGGCTGAGGCCCTGGAGAGGCATGATGCCGTCTACGTGCACCTCAAGGGGCCGGACGAGGCGGGTCACGACGGCGACCTCGAGCTCAAGGTTGAGGCCCTCGAGCTCATTGACGAGGGCTTCTTCAGCCCCCTCCTAGACTACGTAGACTTAAGCAGCACGCTAATTTGCGTGACCTCCGACCACGCCACGCCCTGCGACCTGAGGGCGCATAGCGACGACCCCGTGCCGATCGCGGTGTGCGGCCCGGGGGTGGAGCCGGACGGAGTGGCCTGCTTCAGTGAGGGGGCCTGCGCTGGGGGTAGGCTCGGAATCATCGAGCGGGGGGTGGAGCTAATGCCGCTACTGGCGAAGCTCGCCGGAGCGCGTGAGCCTAAGTAGGGCCTCCCTAAGCTTGGAGTAGGTGCTCGAGAGCAGCTCGGGCAGGACCTTGGTGCCCGCTACCACTGGCATGAAGTTAGTGTCCCCGACCCACCTAGGGACCACGTGGACGTGTACGTGGCCCTCCAGCCCGGCCCCCGCGCAGCGGCCTAAGTTGAGGCCTACGTTGAAGCCGTCGGGCTTGAGGGCGTCGCTCAGCACCCTCAGGCCTAGGGAGGTGCACTTCATGAGGTCCAGGAGCTCCTCGTCGCTCAAGTCCACTAGGCTGGCCTTGTGGGCGTAGGGAGCGACGAGCAGGTGGCCGGTGTTGTAAGGGTAGGCATTGAGGATGATGAAGCAGGCCCTCCCCCTATATAGGATTAGGCCCTCCTCGTCCCTGCCCTCAGAGGGCCTGGAGCATAGGAAGCACCCGCCCTGCTGAGATGCTACGCTCGATATGTACTCCATCCTCCAGGGGGCCCAGAGGATGTCGCGCACCAAGGACCCGCCGACCCACTAATTTGAGGGGGGCCAAGGTATTAGAACCTGACGGCTCCGGCTGCGAGCTGGCGGGCGTCCAGGGGAGGGGGGCCCAGTCTCATCCTTAGGTAGGCGGCTGAGTGGTTCATGTATGGAGGGCCCTTTCTAGAGAATAGGGTCAGGACGAGGCCGCCGTGCCTAACCTCGACCCCCTCGCTACAGGGCTCGTGGGCCCTGACGAGGGTCCTGGCCCCGACTACCTTCAAGAAGCGCTCGGTAACCCTCCTACCGAAGACGTACCCAGCCCCCCTCGGGGAGGGGGCGAAGCCCTCAGTCCACTCCACTGGATCGTTCCACAGGACCTGCTCAAGCACACTGCTGCGGGGGTGCTCCTCGACAGCCCTCGCAAGTTGCTCAACTGAGTCCATATCGACCGGCGCCCCTCCGTGGAGGAAGACGTACCGGCCCTCAGCGAGGGCCGCCACCCACAGGGAGTCGAAGAGCGATCGGAGGGCCAGGTAGACCTCCTCCCACCTACGGCCGAACCTCCTCTTAATCATCAGCGGCAGGTCGTGGGGGTGGGCGAGCAGGTCGGCCGGGCCCTCGTGGTTCCCCCTCAACAAAATTACTCGGCCGGGGTGGCTGCAGAGGAGCCTCAGAATCACGCAGTAGACCTCCACTGAGTGGGGGCCCCTATCGCCGTAGTCACCGAGGAAGAGGAGGATGGGCCCCCCGCCCAGGGCACCAGAGTCCTCGAGTATGAAGGAGAGGCTGGCGAGGTCCCCGTGGAGGTCCCCGACGACGGCTAGCTCCCCCTCGCTAGGCAGCTTGACGAGGCCCGCCACCACCTCGCACTCGCCCAGGCGGCCTAGGCTCCTGGCCCTGAGCTGGCTCAGCCTAGCCTCCTCAATTAAGCTTAGGAGGCCCTCGGCCTCTATTGAGCGCGCCTCCTCAATCAGGTCCGCTGCGGTCGTCACGCCAGGCCCCAGCCCTTAAAACTAGAGGAAGCTATATCAGGGCTTTGGCTGGTACTAGCAGCGGGGGCCAGGGTGCCGGGCGTGAGGAGGAAGGAGGAGGACCTCAAGTTTAGGATGATGGTGGTCGAGAAGCTCAGGCTGCTCAAGAAGAGCTACTCCTACAGCGAGCTGGCCAAGAGGCTGGGGAGGCCGGAGACAGTGCTGTGCCGCTACGTCAAGGGGGACGTGCTGCCGGGGAGGGACACCGCGAAGGAGCTCTGGGACGCCATAAATAAGTTCGAGAGCTTCGCCGACGTGTTGAGGAGGAGGCTTAAGTTCAACGAGCAGGGGTACGTCGACATTACCTCAGTGATCAACGACCCCCACTTACTCCTCCAGGCGAGCGTCGAGGCGTCGATGAGGTTCGCCGGGAGGAGGCTGACTAAGGTGATGACCGCCGCGGTCAACGGGATCCCCCTAGCCACCTCCATAGCCCTCTACCTCGAGGTGCCGCTCGTAGTGGCCAAGCAGACGAAGGACGCTGGGGTCGAGGGGTTCATAGAGGAGGCCTACCCCAGCGGCTCGGCTACGCTGACGACGCTCTACATACCTAGGAACGCGCTGACGCCCAGGGACGACGTCCTCATAGTGGACGACTTAGTGAGGACGGGGAGGACGATTCAGGCGCTGGCGAGCCTCGTTAGGAAGGCTAGGGCGAACCTCGTGGGCGTCTTCGTCCTCCTCGCCTTCGGGGAGCCCTGGAAGAGGGCCTTGGAGGGCCTGTCCTGCCCCATTGAGGTGGCCCTCCAGCTCCCAGCCCCCTGAGGGGCCCCTGAGTTGAGGGCGGGCCCTCCCTCGCGCGAGGAGGTAGAGGTCCTAGTCGACAAGCTCCGGAGGGTGAGGGGGGTCCCGAGGGTCCTGGTCCTGCCGGACTTCTTCCTAGACGTGATCGTGTCCTACGGCTCTGGGCTCGAGGAGTTCCTGAGGGACGTGGAGGGGGTGGTGAGTCGGGGAGGGGGGAGCCTGGGGTTCAGGAGGCTCACGGTAATGAGGGGAGGGAACGCTGCCAACACGGCCTCGGCACTAGCGGCCCTAGGGGCCAAGGCCTACCTAGTCACTAAGACGAGCCAGCTGGGCCTCTACTTGCTGAGGGCCCTCCTACCCGAGGGGGTGGAGCTCCTGGCCAGGGCGGACGGGGAGCTCTCGGCGACGGTGTCCATAGAGCTGGGGGAGGGTGGGAGGCTGTGCAACGTCATGATAAGCGACCCGGGGTCCTTGGCGAGCTACGGGCCGGAGGAGCTGGGGGAGGGCTTCTGGGAGGCCCTGGGGAGGGCGGACTACGTTTGCGTCCTAAACTGGACGTCCAATCGGAGGGGGACGGAGCTGGCTGAGTACGTCCTAAGCGAGGCCAGGAGGGCGGGCTCGGCCAAGACCTTCCTCGATACGGGGGACCCCTCCCAGCGGGCTGGGGAGATAAAGGAGCTAGTGGGTAGGGTGTTTAAGGCGGACCTGCTCGATGCGCTGGGCGTCAATGAAAACGAGGCCCGCTGGTACGCCTCAGTCCTCGGGGAGGAGAGTAGGGACCCCCTGCAGTGCGCCCGAAGGATACATGAGGAGCTGGGGGTGAGGGTGGACCTCCATACGCTAGCGTACTCAGCCACGTTCTCAAGCGAGGGGGAGGCGCAGGCGCCGTGCTTTAGGGTGAGGGCCCTGAGGGCGACGGGGGCCGGGGATGCTTGGAACGCCGCTAACATATACGCGTGGGCGGCGGGGCTCGAGCCCTACGAGAGGCTGCTCTTTGCAAACGCTGCTGCGGCCCTCTACGTCTCCAACCCCTTGGGCCTCCACCCCTCGACAGATGAGGTGTCCAAGTTCCTCAAGGAGAGCTTCGCGAAGCCGCCGGCCCAGGGCGTGGGGCAGTAGTATGGGCTGAGCTCCGCGAGCCAACTACAGACGCTTTATTACCCCTCACAGAGCGACGCAGCGGGATGGCTAGGCCCAGGGTGCTAGTAGTGACGGGCACGCTGGCCAAGGGCCTCGTGGAGAGCTGCGTAAGGGGGGCCCCGGTCGACGCCCAAGTCCTGGCGCTCCCGAGGCCCGTGGCCGCGCTGATGAGCTGCAGCTTCATAGCCAAGGAGCTTAAGAGGCGAGGCGTGAGGGGCTTCGACCTAATCCTCGTGCCCGGGATGGCGATGGGGGACGCTAGGCTCATCGAGGAGGGGGTGGGGATCAGGGCGGCCAAGGGGCCGAGGCACGCGGCGGACCTGCCGGTGGTCCTCGAGGCCGTAGCCGAGGGGGCGGAGCTCTCGACAAAGGACCCCGCCTGCGAGCTGCTGAGGAGGAGGGTGGAGGAGAGGGTGGCGGCCCTCCTCAGAGAGCTCGAGGGGAGGGTGAGTAGGGCCGGGGCGGTGAAGGTAGGGCGTAGGCGCGGGGTCTGGGTGGGCGGGCCGGTCTTGAGAGTGTTCGCCGAGGTCCTAGACGCCCCGCTCCTAAGTAGGGAGGAGCTAGTGAGGGCGGCTAGGAGGTATAGGGAGGCCGGGGCGGACGTCGTGGACCTGGGGATGCTCTCAGAGGACCCCCGGCCGAGGGCGGTGAGGGGGCTGGTGAGGGCGGTCCGGAGGGCGGTGGGGCCTCCAGTCAGCGTTGACACCCTCGACTGGGGGGAGGTGGTGGAGGCCCTCAAGGCCAAGGCGGACGCCGTCCTAAGCCTAACGCCGTCTGTGGCGGAGAGGGCGGAGAGGCTCTTGGACATCGAGGGGGCTAGGGAGGCGGCTTACGTGGTGGTGCCCTTCGAGCCGAGGGGGCGGAGGAGGGCGGGGGCGGAGGAGAGGGTTGAGGTCCTACTGGAGGCGGTCGGGAGGCTCAGGAGGGCTGGGCTTAGGAGGGTAATAGCCGACCCGCTCCTGGACCCGCCAGTGGCCCCGGGCTGCCTCGAGGGCCTTAGGGCGTGTCAGCTGCTGAAGGCTAAGGCGCCGGACGTCCCGATAATGCTAGGGGTCGGGAACGTGACTGAGCTCATAGACGCAGATAGCCACGGAGTGAACGCCCTCCTAGTCTCCCTGGCCGCCGAGGCGGGGGCCTCAGCGATACTTACGACCGAGGGGAGCAGTAAGACGAGGGGGTGCGTCGAGGAGGCGGTGAGGGCGGCCAAAATGGCCTCGCTGGCTAAGGCCCGCGGGGCCCCGCCCAAGGACCTGGGCGTGGACCTATTGGTGGTTAAGGAGAAGAGGAGGAGGGGGGTCAGGGTGGAGCTACCGCCCAAGGTGGTGGAGGCCAGCGGAGTCGAGGAGCCGAGGAGGGACCCCGCGGGGTCGTTTAGGATAGGGGTGGACGAGGAGGGGGGGCTGCTCGTGGCCGTCCACTACCCGCCCGGCTCAGCGACCCCGGACCTGGCCGTAGTGGCGCGCAGGGCCCTCGAGGCCAGGGACGCCATAGTTAAGCTGGGGCTGGTGTCGGACTTGAGGCACGCCTTCTACCTCGGCTATGAGTTGGCTAAGGCGGAGGTGGCCCTGAGGCTCAGGAGGAGCTACGTACAGGACGAGGACGTAGTCTAGACCGCGCCCAGTGGAGGAGGAGGCCGAGCGCAGGCGCGTAGAACACGAGGGCGACGAAGTCCCTCCCGACTGCTATCGGCGCTGCGCCGAGCTCTCGAGTTAAGTCTACTAGCAGGCCGAGGCCGGCCGCTATGGCGGCCGCCCCTAGGGAGGAGCGGTGAGCCACGGGACCACCTTGGGTGCCCGAGCATCACGTTAGAGAGCAAGGCTTAAGAGGTTTTTGAGGGGGAGACTGGGCCCGCCTTCACTGGGCTAGCCGGGGGGGCCTAGTCTGAGCAAGGCTCGATCGAAGAAGGTCGAGGGCGATGAAGTTAAGGTATGGCTCCCCAGGCTGACGAAGTACGAGAGGGCTAGGATAATAGGGGCTAGGGCCCTGCAGATCTCGATGGGGGCCCCGGTGCTCCTCCCATTCCCGCCAGAGGACGCGAGCCCTCTGGAGATAGCGGCCATGGAGCTCGAGATGGGCCTGCTCCCAATGATAATTAGGCGTAGGCTCCCCGACGGGCGCTACCAGAACATACCGCTAGCCTGGCTGGTTAAGGGCAAGCCTGCGAGGGGGGGCGAGCAGCTGGCTGACTAGCCCCTCCTCGCGCTGGTAGATGTGTAGGTTCTTGGAGAAGGCCACCGTGGGGCCTGGCTCGATGCCTATCTCAGAGGCCATCTCCTCCTTCAGTAGCTGGAGGGCTGCCATGTTGGCCGGGAAGCCGGCGTAGGCGTCCCAGCTCCTAAAGTAGACGTAGAACCAGAGCCTACCCTCCAGAGCCTCGACGTCTATTACGGTCAGGCAGGGGGGGTCGTCGAGGAGTAGGTCGCTGGGCAGCCTAGTGACCATGGTGCACTGGCGGTCCCCCTTGGCCTTCCTCAGCCTCTCAATTACGCAGCCCACTTGATCCACCGGCTTCCTGAGCCTCTCGCCGTAGGTGTAGGGCTCGTCAGGCTTGCGCTCTCCAGTGGCTAGGTACTCGAGGTAGTATCGGTAGATGAAGGTGTGGTCGTAGGGGGCCCGCTCGTGTATTAGCGGCCTCAGCTCGGGGCGCTCTACGTAGACGGTGGCGGCCACCTTCTTAGTCCACCCCCTCTCGGAGCCCCTCTCCACCATAAAGCCGACGCCGCTGCTGAGGATGAGCTTCAGGACCTCCACCCAGGCCTCCGGCAGGGTGAGGGCGCTCACGTAGTGGACGCTCAAGCCCTCCTTACCTCTATGGACAGCCTGCCGCTCCTCAGCACCACCTCCACCTCGTCCCCCACGTCCGGCTTGGGCTCCAGCCCCTCCCACTCCTCCTCAGTCAGCCACAGCGTGAGCCTGGGGACGGTGGCCCTACCGTGCCTAGTGAAGGGCAGGGCCTGGAGCACTTGGCTCACTAGCGGCATGACCTGCCTAGCCAGCTCGGCCACCTCACGGTCCTGAGAGACCATTACCGGGGGCGGGAGCTCCCTCTCCTCAGCCAGCTCCATCCTCAGCCCCCTCCCCATTAGGGGGTCGTTGAACATAGACTTACTCACTACGAAGGCCTTGAACCTGACCTCGGGCGCCGTGCCCATCCGCCCGAGCGTACTGCGCGGGCGCCTCTATAAACCTGTCCTCGCCGACGGGCCTAGAGGAACTTGGTCTCGAAGTCCCTCATGGACCACAGGCCTATTAAGTGCAAGTTCCCCACGTGGACCCTCTCTAGGTGCCTCTTGGCGGCCCTGTAGCAGGCCACGACCTGGTCCACCGGGGTGATGGGGAGGTCCTTCATCGCGTGGGCCCCGTAGAAGATGAGGAGGCTGTAGGGTATGGAGGGGTCGAGGTCGGCTATGAAGCTGGCTATGGCCTCCACCTCGTCCTCGTCTACGTAGTAGGGGACGAGGAGCGTCGTGGCCGTCAGCAGGGGCTCCTCGGGGCGCTGGGGGTGTAGTGTCGCGGCCAGCCTACGGAAGTTCTCGTACGCCCTCCGGTTCTCAACGCCGCTGAGGGCCACGCTCAGCGCCGGGCTCCAGGCCTTGAGGTCGAACTTTACGTTGCCCCCGGAGGAGAGCGACAGCCTAGCCGCCTCGTCCACTAGGGCCTCGTTCCCGCACCCATTCCACTCCCAGCACACGTGGAGCGGCTCGCCGCGCCTAGAGGCCAGCTCCAAGGCCTCCCTGCTGGCCCTTATGGCGAAGGGGAGCTGGGGCTCGGGGGAGCCTCCGAAGTAGCAGATGCACTTGACGCTAGCGGGCCTCGCGCGCTCGGCTAACTCGCGCGGAGTGGCCGTGAGCCCCTCGACGAGGCGCTTGTGGGAGATGTTCTGGCAGTAGAGGCAGTCGAAGTTGCAGCCGTAGAAGAACACGGCTAGGTTGTAGCCCCTCTTTCGCGTCCCTGGGCAGAACCAGGCGGCGCAGCAGTTAGTAGGGAGGGGGTCGTAGTACGCGTATAGCAGGCCGATGTCTAGGCCGGCCAAGTGGACCAGCCTGCCCCCCTCGTTCCTGCGCAGCCCGCAGTAGCCCACCCCGCCCTCGGGGATGCTGCACTCGTTGCTGCACCAGTTGCAGCGGGCCCCCTTGGGGTCCCTGGGGACCTCCTCCGGCAGGCCCAGGCCCCTCCTGACCTTGGCGTGGGCCTCGAGGGCCGCCCTTACCGCCTCCCCTCCCCCATCCTTAGCGCAGCTGGGGCAGAGGGCCAACGCCTTGGCTACGCGCCTCGACTCCGCTCCGCAGAGCCGGCAGGTGGGCATGGGGCCTCAGAGGGGCCTAGCCATTAGCCAGGCGTCCTCCCCGTCGGCGTAATAATGGCCTATCCTCCTAATGCGCCTGAAGCCGAGCTTGTAGTAGAGCGCTATCGCCGGCTCGTTGGAGACCCTGACCTCCAGGTACACCTCGGAGGCCCCGTACTTGCGGAGGGCCTCCATGGTCCTAGTCAGCAGGGCGGTGCCTATGCCTAGGCGGCGGGCGTGGGGGAGGACGGCTATCGAGATCACGTGGCCCTTCTTAACGAAGCCCCTCTTGAGGTTGGACAGGCCGTACTCCACCCTGCTCATGCTGTAGGCGACCACCTCCCCACTTAACTCAGCAACGAGGAAGGCCTCTGGGTACTCGCGCCCGTGCGCTAGGAAGAAGTCCGGGGAGTAGTTCTCGGGGAGGCACGTCCCGTTTATGTAGAGCACGCTGCCCAGATCCCTGGGCTCGAACGGCCTCAGGCTGAAGGGCCTCGCCAAGGCGGGCCAGTTAGCAAAGCGTTTTAGGGGGCTTAAAGGCTTTCAAAGCCGAGGCGCTGTAATTGGGCTGGCCGCGCCCCTCACTAGCTGAGCTGGACTCAGTCGTCAGGAGCTTCTTCGTCGTCGAGAGCTGGTCGCTCGAGGGGGAGGTACCGGTGTACGTAGTCAGGCCCTCCCGAGGGGCCGAGGAGGACTTCAGGGGCCTCTACTCAGCCCTGAGGGGCCTGGGCCTGACCCCCATCTTGAGGAGGGAGGGCGAGAGGCTAGTCCTTAGGGTGGTCGCGCTGCGCAGGAGGGCCTGGCCCGGGGGCCGCGCCCTGGCCGCCCTCCTCTTCTTAGCCACGCTCGGGACGATACTGGCGGCTGGCTACGTGGTGACGGTCCTGGACCCCCTGATAGGGGCCCTGGATGAGAGCGTGGCCGCGAATCCCGCGCCACACCTACTGGGCTACGCGCTATCGATGATTGGGATAGTGGGGGTCCACGAGCTGGGGCACAAGCTCGCCTGTCGGGCGCACGGGATTAGGGCGTCCCCGCCATACTTCATACCCTTCCCCCCTCTCCCAGCCCTGCCGATAGGGACGCTGGGGGCCGTCATACTCCAGGAGGAGCCTCCGCTAACGAGGAACCAGCTCTTCGACCTAGGGCTCTCGGGGCCCATCTTCGGCTTCCTGGCCTCCATGGTGGTGACTGCCGTGGGCCTACGGCTCTCCTACCCCCTGTCTGTCCAAATGGTCGAGAGGATCTTAAGTGAGGGAGGGGGCGTCCTGCCAACCCCGCTAGTGTACAGGCTCCTGGTGCCGCTCCTCCGCCCAGATCTAGGAGAGGCCGCTGCCATCTACCTCCACCCAATCGCCTGGGCTGGCTGGGTCGGGCTACTCGTAACCTTCCTAAACTCCTCCCCCATAGGACAGCTCGACGGAGGGCATACGTTCAGGGCCCTCCTCAGCGAGAGGGCCCACCTAGCCCTCTCATTCGCGTTCGTCGCCTTCCTCCTCATCGAGGGGTTCTGGGCCATGGCCGTGCTGGCGGCCCTCCTGGCCCTTAGGAGGCACCCGGGGGCCCTCAACGAGGCCACCCCACTCAGCCCCTCTAGGAGGCTGGGGGCCGCGGCCCTACTCTTAGTGTGGCTGGCCAGCCTCCCCGTCCCTCCCTGGCTCTAGCCTAATGAGCACTTATATTGAGCCGCTCCCCCTCTTCAACTGGGCTCAGCCATTACTTCGCGAGAGTGGCTGAGGGACAAGGCTAAGCTGGCTGAGGAGGCCGCCCTCCTACTTTACGAGGTCGGGGCGATCCTCTTCGGCTCCTTTAAGCTGAGCTCCGGGCTCGAGAGCCCCTACTACATAGACATGAGGCTCGTCCCCAGCTACCCCCAGGCCTTCGACAGGCTCTGCGACATGTACTGCAGGGTGGTCGTGGAGGAGGTGGGGGGCTTCGATAGGGTGGCCGGGGTCCCCACTGCCGGCGTGCCCTTCGCCACCCTCGTGGCCTACAAGCTCAGGAGGCCGCTCATTTACGTGAGGAAGCAGCAGAAGCTCCACGGGCAGCTTAAGATGGTTGAGGGCCTCTTGAACCCGGGGGACAAGGTACTCCTAGTGGACGACCTAGTGTCCACGGGGGACAGCGCCCTAAGGACGGTCAGGGCGGTGAGGGAGGCCGGGGGGGTGGTGGAGGACGTGGTGGTCCTGATAGACAGAGAGCAGGGGGCCAGGGAGCTGCTGGCCGAGGAGGGGGTGGAGTTGCACGCCCTGATGAAGGTCACGGAGGCGGCTGAGGTGCTCTACTCCAAGGGCCTCCTGTCTAGGAGGCAGTACGAAGTAATAGTCGACTACGTCAGGGGGAGGGGGCTTGCCCCTCGACCTAGTCATTAAGGGGGGCAGGGTATTTTACCGCGGGGCCCTCGTCGAGGCCGCCCTAGGGGTCGAGGGGGGGAAGGTAGTTAGGGTGGGCAAGGAGGCGTCGATGCCTAAGGCGGAGCGGGTCTACGACGCCAGCGGCCTCCTCGTCCTGCCGGGGATGGTGGACGTCCACGTGCACTTCCGCGACCCGGGGAGGACGGACGAGGAGGACTTCGCGTCCGGCACGGCCGCCGCCGCTTGCGGAGGGGTGACGGCGGTCGCCGACATGCCCAACAACGACCCCCCGGTGGTTGATAGGGCGTCCTTCGAACTGAAGCTCAGCGCAGCGGCCAGCAAGGCGTACGTAGACTACGCCCTCTACGCGGCCGCCTCCGACGGGAGGCTCGGCGAGCTCCCCCAATTGATGGAGCTGGGGGCGGTGGGGGTGAAGGCGTACATGGCCCACCCGAGCCCTCAGCTCCGGGCGCGCCCCGGGCTGGTTAGGGGGTGCCTGAGGAGGGGGTGGCTGGTGGCGGTCCATGCGGAGGACCCGCGCCTACTGGAGAGGAGGGTGGCCTCGATGGAGGTCTCCGACGCGCTGTCCTATGCCAAGGCGAGGGGGCCGGTGGTCGAGGGGGCCGCGGTGAGGAGGGCCCTCAGGGCCCTCGCTGGCCCGGGGCGCCTCCACCTGTGCCACCTCTCCTCCGCCTGGTCAGTCGCGCTAGTCGAGGAGGCCAAGGGGAGGGGGGAGGCCGTGAGCGCCGAGACGTGCCCGCACTACTTGCTGCTGACGAGGAGGGAGCTGAGGAGGCTCGGGACGCTCTGCAAGGTAGACCCGCCGATTAGGGCGGGGCACCACAGGAGGGCGCTGTGGAGGGCGCTGTGGTCCAGGGCGGTGGACGTAGTGGCCAGCGACCACGCCCCCCACCGCCTAGAGGAGCGCGGGGCGAGCTTCCGCGAGGCACCCTCAGGCTTCGCGGGCGTGGAGATAGCGCTAAGCCTCCTACTGGACTGCGTCAATAGGGGGCTGCTGAGCTTGGCAGACGTGGTCGAGCTGTACTCGGCGAGGCCAGCTGAGGTGCTAAGGCTTCGGGGGAAGGGGGGGCTAGAGGAGGGGAAGGACGCGGACGTGGTGGTCGTGTCCATGAGCGAGGAGCTTAGGGTCAGGAGCCGCGAGCTCCACTCCAAGTCCCCCGAGACTCCGTTCGAGGGCAGGGTGCTTAGGGGCAGGCCAG
>JAWAOK010000004.1:0-42268 GCA_038894875.1 Candidatus Nezhaarchaeales archaeon | reverse complement strand
TTCGCTATGGCGTTTCGTCGAAAAGCCATATTAGCACCAGAAAGTAGCACGCTTTTAATTATTGGCGCAGAGGCAGTTAGTCTTACTGGAAAGCTGGAAATCGAGATAAATTCGTCGTATTCTTTGAGAATAGGTAGAGGCTCTCTTCGATGAAGACCTTTAACCGTCGCTCTATCTTTGTAAAATTTCTGATTCGTCTTAAGTACTTGACCACTTTTACTAACGAACGCTTTGTAAACGGTTCCGCCAATGCCCCCTGCATTAGGTAACGTCTTAAACAAATCTAGATATTTTTGTATCCAATGTTCTTCGGCGATTGCATCATCATCTAAAAACATTATAATATCTCCATGCGCCCCATCAATACCTAGTGAATAAGCGTCTGTAACATTCCCCTTTCTTTGAATAATGAGATTGATGTTAAGATCTCTGGAGAAATTTTTTATGACTTCCTCGCTACCATCATTTGAAGGCTTTAAGACCATTACAACTTCATCAGGAGGGTAAGTTTGATTTACAAGACTGTGAAGAGAGAATGGCAACGCCCAGCCTCTCTTATAAGTGACTATCACTACTGATATCATGCCCAGAGCGCCTTATAGGGCTAGCCATCCTTTCATTTATATGTGTTAGTGCTTGTCTCCTCGCTGCTTCAAGGTCTCTCGTTACGCATACATCCGTGTGCACTTCGGGATTGTTAGTAAGTACTCTTCTGAGGCTTCATATTTCGTACTTGTGTAGAGGGTAGCCATTTAGAATGGCTGGGTCCAGCTCTTCCTCTAATGTGTTATGCCCTACGGCTCAATTACGATAGCTAGTAAAGCCAATGCTCCATTATGGACGTCCTCCTCCAATCGGAAGCACTATGGATACTTCATCACCATCCTTAACGCTAACGTCAGCTGAAGCCGGGGTAATCACGCTGCCCGCTATGCCTGCGTCTTACGGAAGGCCGAAGATCGTTGAAGGCCTGGTAAACCACGTAGTGAGGCACGTACTGGATCAGTTAGGGTAAGGCACAAACTGCATAGAGGGTGAAAAGCCGTTGAGGTTGAGTAGGGCTTTCATTAGCGCTTAAGCGTTAAGTAGGCGTTAAGCTTCCCACTCGACCTCGATCGGCTCAACCCCCGCTAGTATTATATGTTTAACCGTTTTAAGCTCGTCTCTAACTTTTCAACCTCTTCAAGTAGGGGCGGGGTCGTAATGAGGACCTTAGCCTCGCAGTCGTTAGCTATGTACGAAATCTCCCTAGCTCTAAGTAGGGTGAACGTCGGAACGCTTATAGCGCCTATCTTCTGGGCTGCTAAGCTACTTACTATGAACTCAGGTATGTTAGGAGCCTTAACATTACGCGGTCTCCAACTTCAACGCCTAGGCTCTTTAAGGCGTTGCCGAACCTGTTCACCATTAACTGAAGCTCGCCGTAGGTTATCTTACGATCGTCGATTAGGATGGCTGCCTTGTCCCCATACCCCTTCCTAACGTTTTCGTCTACTAGGATCTCGGCTACGTTGAGCTTAGCCGGCCAAGCTTTAGCCTCGGGGAAGTCCAGCTTAAACCTCGGCCATATCTCCTTCGGGGGGCCGTACCTCTCGACTAACGACAACCCTTCCCACCTATGGGAAGAGCTCCTTCCACCTTGACTTGACCTTTTCCACCACTGCCTTATCAAGCTCTACCGGTATCGGCTTCTGCCTCCACTCGTAGGGTATGGTGGCGTCGATTATGATCCTGGAGGTTATTAGCCTGGCCTCCGGGTCTATTGGTAGCGACGGTCCAGGTAGCGTGGACCTACCTCGCTTAGTTATTTCAGTACAGTACCTCTGTAAGGGCTGGTGCCTGGCGCTTAGAGCCCACAGCACCCTCGATATGTCCGACGGGTCTACGTCGTCGTCGACCACTGTGACTGTCTTGAGCCCGTAGGCCCCCCTCCCATTATAAGTTTTGCCTGGCAGCTACCAGCGCGAACGGAGAATGGCTCAGTTAATTATTCGGGCCCTCCTACGTGTGAGTGAGCAGCCGGGCGACCGCGAGCCAGCCGCGCCGATAGCCGCATGCCCCCATTGCGATAGCTACGCTATACTACTTAAGCCGCCCTTCTGAAACCTGGCGTAGCATCTCCTCGAGCCTGGTGAAGGTGGCCTCGATCGAGAGGTTGCTCGTTACGAAGCGGCGGGCCCGCTCGGCAAGCTCTAAGTACTTCTTGCGGTCCCCGTCCCAGAGCTCCTTCAGGACGTTGACGACGCGCACGAACGCCTCCACGCCGTAGGCCTCTACTATCGCCCCGGCCCCCCTGAGCTCCGGGGGCACGCTAGCTGAGACAACCACGGGCGTTCCGCACGAGAGGGCCTCGAGGGGAGCTCGGCCAACGGTAGGCACCCTCTGCGGCATCAGTAAGACGTGGGAGCGCGAGTATATGTAGGCCAGCCTCCTAGGGTCGCTGACGTAGCCTAGCGAGGTCACGTACTTATTCTCCACGGCCCCGCCCACGTACGCGAACCTGACGCCTCCGCCGTACCTCTCCCTATAGCGCTTCGCCACTCTGACAAAGTCCCCGAACCCCTTATACATCGACGGCCTGCCGCAGTATAGCGCAGTAAACTCCTCATCCTTACTGCACACGGGCCTGAACGTGCCTACGTCCACCCCCTGAGGGATCACGTACAGCCTCTGGGAGGGCACCCGCCTGTCTAGGCCGGACAGCCTCAGTAGGTCCGATGAGTACACGTGCACAGCGTCGTACCTGCTAACCTCCCTCGTACAAAAGAGCCTCCAAATTGCGTAGGCGGCTGAGGATGAGAGCTGCAGCGGGATGGGCGAGCCCCCGGTCCTCGCCCATATCAAGGAGTGTATCCCCGCCACCTTTGGGGCGTCGTTGGCGTGGAGCTTTAGGAAGGAGAGCGTGTATACGTAGTACGCAACATCGAAGCCCGCGGCCTTGACCCTCCAGGCCTCGCGGTAGGGCAGCCCCTGGGGGAGTCGTAGGTCGAGGGGCTTGGGCCCAGGCGGTAGCGGGAGCGCGTAGATCTCTACGTAATGTCCCCTCTCGAGGAGCTTTGTAGCCAAGTCTATTACGAACCACTCGCCCCCGCCGCCGTACCTTAAGGATAGGTGGTGGTGGATGGCGACGTCCACCGATCCCCCCTCGGCGCCGCCTTGATCGCAGGGGCGAAGCTTAGACGGCGGCGCTACACCCTCCCAATGATCAGGACCCCAGCGATGATTAGTGCCATCCCCACGGCCTTCTCTAGCGAGAGGGGCTCCCTTAAGACTAGGACGCACGCCAGCACCACCGCGACGACGCTTAACATTAGGAAGAACCTCCCCATTAACACGCCCACCTCCCTCATCACTGCATAGCTGAGGACGGACGTCACGAAGCCTAGCGACATTGCCAGTAGGTACCACTTATTAGTGATGAGCTTGAGGAGGAAGGCCAAGCTGAGCTCTGGGTCCCCCACCTCCCTTATCGCAAACCCCCAGGCTACGGCGTCCACCGCCGACAGGCCTGCCACTATCGCCCCCAGGGCCCATAGCTGCCAGTTCATGTTACATAACCTAGCTTAGCCTGTAGGAGCCGCGGCCAACGGGATTTAAAGCTTCGCGCCCCCAGCGGGCTGGGGCCACGCCCCCTTCGCCACGAGCGCCGCTAGGCGTCGGCTCAGAGCCCCACGTAGGGGGCTAGCACCCCCAAGGCCCTGAAGGCCAGCCCTCCCAGTGCTATGGATAGAGCCACCTCAAAGGCCGCTATCAGCACAGCCCTCCTCAGCCCGAGCTCTTTAATTAAGGCGGCCATAGTCGCTACGCAGGGAGGATAGAACATGACCACCACCGTGAAGACTATCATTTGGATGCCGCCGAAGCCAGGGACGTTAGCGAAGTCCATCGTCCCGAAGAGCTCCGCCAGCATGATGAGCGTCAGCTCCTTCCTAAGCATCCCAAACACTATAGCGATCCCCGCTACCGCCGGCAGCCCCAGCCACCCGACGGTGATCGGGCTGAGGGCCTCTGAGGCTCTCTCAAGGAGGCCTGAGGCGTCCATTACCTTAAGCGCGAGGCTCCCGGCGATCACTAGCGGGAGGGCGTACTTAATGAACTCCACCACCCTAAACCACGTCTGCCTCAGGACCGTCCTGACGTGCGGCCGCTTATAGTCGGGCATCTCCATTATTAGGGCGGTTGGCTCGCCCGGCAGTACCCTAAACGCCAGCCTCCCGAGGGCGAGGACCATCGCTAAGTCGAACGCATAGAGCGCCAGCGCCCACCAGGCGCCCAGGTACCTACCGACTAAGCCGAGGATCACTGCTGTGCGGGCGGCGCAAGGCACTAGCGTCACCACGAAGGCCGCCAGGAGCCTCTCCCTGTGAGTCTCCATTATCCTACAGCCTAGGCAGGCTGGGACGGTGCAGCCGTAGCCAAGTATTAGTGGGATTATCGCCTTCCCGTGGAGCCCCGCCTTATGCATGGCCTCGTCCATTAAGAATGCGACCCTGCTTAAGTAGCCTAGGTCCTCCAATAAGTACAGCATTATGTAGAGCGGGACTACGTACGGTAGGGCGATGGTGGCCACGGCAACCGCGCCCTCCACGATCCCCCACGCGACCCCCCCAACCACCCCCCCTCCGAAGAGGCCGGTGAGGAGAGGGCCCGCGCTGTGGAGCAGCTCGACTAGGGCCTCTGAGACGTAATTGCCTACGGCGAAGACTGTGTGAAATGCCGATAGCAGGACGGCGGCCATTATTAAGTAGCCCGCTACTCTGTGCGTCGTGAGGTCGTGGAGCCACTCCTCGGGCCTGAGCCTCGCTGGCGGCCCGAGCCTCTGGACCTCCCTAGCTATGCGCCCAGCGGCCTCATACCGCTCGGCTGCTATCACCGTGTGGCAGGGGTGGCCGTGGATCCTCTCTATTTCGCTCGCGAGCTCACTGGCGAGCCGGACCACTCCGGGGTCCAGGCTCGCCACCTCCCTCCTTATCGACTCATCGCCCTCAAGCAGCCTTATTGCTACGTACCTCGGCGGGTAGCGGAGGCGCAGCCCCTCGAGCGCCTTGGCCAGCTTATCGACCCTCTCCTCGACCTCCCCCCCAAACCTTACCTGGGCGCGCTCGCCCCCCCTCCCCTCGGCGACCTGGACCGCCCTCCTCAGTAGGTCGTATAGCCCCCACCCCCTAACCGCCACCGTGGGCACCACTGGCACCTTCAAGAGCCCCTCCAGCTTCGCTACATCTACCTCGATCCCCTTCCTCTTCGCCACGTCCACTTGGTTCAGCGCTATAACTAAGGGGGCCCCCAGCTCAATCAATTGGAGCGTAAAGTAGAGGTTCCTCTCTAAGGCGGAGGCGTCCACGACGTTTATCACTACGTCAGGCCTTTCGGTGACTATGTAGTCCCTCGATATCTCCTCCTCTATGGAGAACGATGAGAGCGAGTATATCCCCGGCAGGTCGACGACGTCTATGGTGTAGCCCATGAAGTGCAGCGTCCCCTCGGCCTTCTCTACGGTCTTCCCTGGCCAGTTGCCAATGTGTTGGTGAAGGCCGGTTAGATAGTTGAATATGACGGACTTGCCGACGTTAGCGTTGCCCGCTAGCGCTATGCGTAACCTCTTCTGAGCCACCCGAGCCGCCTCCCCCAACCTCAACAAGCACCCTCTCGGCCACCCCCCTGCCGAGAACGAGCCTCGATCCCTTGACTAAGACCACGATGGGGCCGTGGAAGGGGGCTGACCTATCGACAACCACCCTCGCCCCAGGCACTAGCCCCATCTCAGCCAGCCTCCTGAGCCCCGCCCTCGCGAGCCCCCTCCCCACCCCCCTGCCGCACTCAGCTACCGAAACGACTACGCCCCCCTCCCCCTCCCTCAGAGCGGTCAGCGGGACCACCTTCCTCTCCACGACTACCTCACCCGCCTAGCGTAAATGACGGAGGCCACGCGATGGCTAAGGACGCAACGCTCCCCGCCCACCCTTATCGCAATTAGGTCTCCGAGGGGCGACCTCTCCAAGACCTCTACCTCCGCCCCCGGTAAGAGCCTCAGCTTACTTAGGTACCTTAGCAGCCCCCCCTCCTCCTCAACTATCTTCGCAATGACGCCCCCCTCCCCCTCGTCTAAATCAGCCAGCGGGACGACCTCCTCCTCAACGACCTCCCCGTGCTTCGTTGGCAGCGGGTTCCCGTGAGGGCACGTCCTAGGCCCCCCCAGCCCCCTCTCTAACGACTCCATGATCTCCTCAGTCAGGCCGTGCTCTAGCTTACAGGCCGCCTCGTGGACCTTGTCCCAGTCCATGTGGAGCAGGTCTGTCAGCAGCCGCTCCGCTAGCCTATGCTTGCGTATGGCTTGAATGGCTGCCTTGCGCCCCTTCTCCGTCAGCCTAATCCCCCTATAGGGCTGGCGCATTACTAGGCCCCTCCTCTCCAGCCACTTCACGACGTTCACGACCGTGCTTGGGGAGACCCCAAGCCGCTTAGCTACGTCCCCTGTCCTAGCCACTCCAGCCGCCTCCTGTAGCCTAAAGATATGCTCTAGGTACTCCTCGATGGCAGCGCTGACCTCCCCTTGGGGCATTTTACTTGTCTAAACTAAAAATACGAAATATAAAAATTTTTCTATGCAGTTTTCTTCCCTCAGCCAAGATAAATAGAAATTAAGTTACTTAGAAGTGGGTTCAAGTGGCGCATAGACTAAAGAGAAGGTGCCGCCAGTCCTTAGGGGGCTTTATTGGGGGCTAGACATTGTCAAGAAGGTCCTTGAGTAGCGCCGCCCTGGGCTTACTGAGGATAACTAGGCCAGTCAACAGCCTAACGGTGGGGGCCGCGGCAGTCGTTGGCGTGCTGATAGCCACTAAGGGGGCCCTGGGCGGCCCCTTCGCTGAGAAGGCCGCGCTGTGCTTCGTGACTGGCTCTGCGCTCAGTGGAGCGGCCATGGCCATCAACGACTACTACGATAGGGAGGTGGATCTGATCAATGAGCCCACGAGGCCCATACCGAGCGGGGCCGTCAAGCCGCGCGAGGCCCTCGGCCTCGCCCTACTGCTAATCCTCCTGGGGCTGGCGGCCTCGTCCCTCACCTCGCTCCACTGCCTCGCCCTATCGCTCGCGGCGGTGTTGGTAGCCGTGGGCTACGCAACTAGGGGCAAGTCCACCGGCCTCCCCGGCAATGCCATGGTTAGCTTCTGCACCGCCCTCCCCTTCATCTACGGAGGGGCGGCCGTAGACCCCCTGGACCCCTCACCGTACCTATTTGCATCTATGGCCTTCCTGACGAACATGGGTAGGGAGGTCGTTAAGGGCATCGTGGACGTCGTCGGGGACTCCTCCATGGGGATTAGGACCGTGGCTGCCGTCCACGGGAGGGAGGCGGCGGCCAAGCTGGCTTCTGCCCTCTTCCTAAGCGCCGTGGGGCTGAGCCCAGCGCCCTGGCTCCTCTCCCTCGTCAGCGTGTACTACCTGCCGCTAGTCGTTGTGTGCGACACGGGCCTGGTGAGGGGCGCGGTGGCAATATTGAGGGACCCGTCGCCCGAAGGCGCCAGGAGGGTCAAGCGCGAGGTGCTGCTGTGGATGCTAGTCGGGCTGGCCGCCTTCGTGGCCGGCTCGGCGCTTCGCTAGCACCCTGACTGCAGCGAGGAAGTCGGTCACGAGGGCGTCTGTCTTGACCCCCTTAGGGTGGAAGTGGGTGCGCCTCGCCTCAAACCCCCACTCCTTAAGGGTGCTCAGCACCTCGCTGATCTTTGGCTGGGGGCACCTCAGCCTCCTACACGCCTCGTCCAACGTAAAGTAAAGTGGCGGCGCCTCGGCCTCCTCGCAGAGCCTCCTAAGGAACGCCTCCTCAAAGTCCCTGTTCCTGAAGTTGCTGCGCGCCACCTCGCTAAGCACTTTAGACGCAAAGTCGCGGTCGAGGAGCTGGCCCCTCCATACTGGCGAGGCTACTTGGGCCCTGGCGCCGCACACAGGGCACCTCTCTCGGCGCCCCTCCCTGACGCCCATTAACTCACGGTGCCCGCACTCGAAGCAGTGCAGGAGGGCGCCCAAGTTCCTTAGGCACTGGGCCGCCTCAGCCGCTCCGACCCTCACCCTTACGCAAGCCCTGTAGTGGTGCCTCAGGGCGTATGACAGCAGGGGCTGAATAGACGCGTCCAGCCTGAGCGCGGTCGAGGCCACGTGCGCCAGGAGGATCCTGAGCGCTAGCTCGTGGCAGTACTCCACGTTTAGCGACCTAGCTCCATAGCGCCTCTCGGCCACGCTCGGATAGATCCCGCACAGCGGAGGGGCATCCGTCGCAGTTAGCATCAATAGCCCCCCATCGCGCAGCGCCCTAATTGACGTCTCTGTGAAGGGGGCTGGGGAGCCGAAGGGGTCTATGTCAATTACGTCAAACCTAAGGCTGGGCGAGGACCTTGAGGAAAGCAACCTATTGGCCTCCTCGTGCCTCACCACGACCACGCCGCCGAGCCCGTTTAGCTCCACGTTCATCGAGGCCAGCTTGACCGCTAGGGGGTTCACGTCCCCCAGCACTACCTCGCGGACCCCCTCCACCTCCTTAGCGTACCTAATCCCCCTAACGCCGCTGGCCGCCAGGGGCTCGGCTATCGAGAGCCCGCCCCTGCCCTCGGCGTCGCGGTAGGCCCTCACGCAGCAGACGGCAATGTCGCGGCTAATTTCCATCCCTGGGTTGTAAAACACGCTCCTCGTGGGCTCCGGCTCATCTGGGATCAGTATCACTACCTCGCCCTCGCGCACCCTCTTCAGTCTAGGTAGGTCGCCCCCCCTCAACCCAGCCTATAATTTAGGGCGGCCACGTATACTTCAGCACTGCTGGGCCTCGTCGCCCTCGGCCTCACCAGCCTCACCTCCTCAAACCTCTCCTTTATCCTGCCCACGACCTCCTCGAAGCCAGGCCCTTGGAAGACCTTAATCAGCGCCCTGCCCCCCTTGCGCAAGACAGCATCGATGATCCTAAGGGCTGCCTCTACCAACGAGGCCTGCCTAGCGACGTCCAGCTCCCAGACGCCCGAGAGCTTGGGGGAGAGGTCCGATAGGACCACGTCCGCCTTCCTAGGTAAGTGGCTGAGCACCATCTGGGGGGCCTCTGGCTGCGCCACGTCCATGCGAACGAACTTAACGTTGCTCCACGGCAGCGGCTTAACGAGGTCCACGTCCACCCCGAGCACGAAGCCCCCGTCGCCCACGAACTCTCTAGCCACCTGGGCCCAGCCGCCGGGGGCCGCGCCCAAGTCTACGACCACATCCCCCTCCCTCAGCAGGCTGAAGCGGCGGGCGACCTCCCTCAGCTTGAACGCCGCCCTCGACCTGTACCCCAGCCGCTTCGCCAGTCTGTAGTAGTGGTCCCTCCTCTCGTCTCTACGCCTCAATAGGGGCCCTCCCGCAGGCCCGCCTCTCGCTGGAGCCACTTAGTCAACATTGAGCACCTCCCCGGGCTGATAGGCCGCCCCGGCGCGCACTGCTCAATATCTGGGCACGAGAAGCAGGGGCAGGAGATCACGTCGTCCACCGTCACTCTCGCCTTCTGGCTCGCCAGCACTATCTTGTACGTCTTACGCTTGTTGTGAATTAGGGGCTCCCTCCTGATTAAGCCTTTGCGCTCTAGCCTCGCCGCCACTTTTGAGCCCTCGCGGCTACTTAGGTTGAGGGCCTTCCATAGGTCGCACTGCAGGACCTCCCCGGCGTCCTCCACGATCCTCAGCGCCCTTTGCTCAACCTCACTCAACGATGACAAAGCGGGAGGCCCAAGTATATATAAGGGCCCCTCAATATATATTTAGATGGTTCCTGTATGTATAATTATAAAGAGGGCAGCTAACGTAGGAGGGGACGGTGGCGGCTATATTAGCACTACGAAGTCTAGCTTCCTCAGGAGCTCCTGATAGCGGTTCCTAATAGTGACCTCGGTGACGTTGGCGGAGGCGGCCACGTCCCTCTGGGTGCATTTGCACTGCAGCAGGGCGCTGGCTATATAGACGGCAGCGGCCACTATCCCCATGGGCCCCCTGCCCGACGTCAGGCCCGCCTCAGACGCCTTCTCAAGTATCTTTATCGCCTCCACCTGTACTTCGTTCGGCAGCTTTAGCTTCGAGACTAGCCTGGGGACGTAGCTTATCGGTGCCGTGGGCAGCACCTTAGTTGAGGTTAGGCGTAGGAGGAAGCGGTAGCTCCTCGCGACCTCCCTCTTAGACACCCTAGAGACGCTGGCGACCTCGTCCAAGGTCCTGGGCAGCTTAGCCTTGCGACACGCCATGTAGACGGCGGCAGCCACCATGCTCTCAATGGACCTCCCCCTGACCAGCCTCCCCTCCACTATCTTTCTATATATTATCGCGGCCTCCTCACAGACCCCCCTGGGCAGCCCGAGCTGAGAGGCCATCCTCTCTAGCTCAGATAGGGCGTGGGCGAGGTTGCGATCAGAGGCACTGGACAGGCGGCTGCGCTGCTGCCACTTACGAAGCTTGTAGGCCTGGATCCTCTTCGAGAGGCTCAGGCCCTTGCCGGAGGCGTCGCGGTTCGTCCAATCGATCATCGTGGAGAGCCCCTTGTCGTGTATGGTGCTGGTCAGGGGGGCCCCAGTCCTCGCTCGCTTGTCCTGCTGCTCTAGGTCGAAGGCCCTCCACTCCGGCCCCGGGTCAATCAGCTTCTCCTTAATTACTAGGCCGCAGCAGAGGCACGTCATCTCAGCCCTATCGTAGTCCTTGACTAGTCTCGCTCCGCCGCACTCAGGACACCTAGTGCTCGCGCTCACCAGCCCGCCCCCCCGCATCACGACTGTGAGTTTACGAAATAGAGCTCCGTCACGGGCTTTCGCGACTGCCCCTTCAGCGGCTTAACTACTACGTATGGGGAGTCCACCCTACCTATTACGTCGCGCACCACCCCCACGACCCCCCCCTCCTTACTAAGCACGCTAGAGCCTATGGCCGGGGGCGACGAGGAGCCTTGCAGCTTAACTATTATGAGGCCGCTCTTTAATGAGTGAAGCACTCTACCGAGTCTCTTCAAGCAATCATCCTCGGAGGCGAGCTACTCTTTGTCCACGCGGCATATAAGTACCTTGTGGTCATTGCCCGCGCCCCGCCCCGCGAGCCGCCACGGGCCTGGCGCGGGCGGCTATGCGAGCAACCCCTAAGGGCTAGCGTTATGCATTGAGTGCGGCGGCTGAGTTGAGGGAGGGGGGCTGGCAGCGCCTCTACTTAGCGTACTTTGACAGGTCTAAGTCGAGGAAGCAGGGGAGGAGGGTCCCTAGGGAGTTGGCAGTTGAGAGGCCCAGGCTGGAGGAGGTCCTAGAGGCCGTCAAGAAGCTAGGCCTGGGGGCGGGGGTTAGGGTGGCTGAGGGGGCCCGCTACCCCAGGTGCTGGTGGGACCTAGGGGGCGCGGTATTGGTGGAGAAGAGGATGCGCAAGGGGGAGCTGCTTAGGAAGGTGGCCAGCCTCCTGAGGGACTCTAGGGCCGGGCCTCGATGAGCACCCCGTTGGCGCACCCATCCTGCCCCGGGCGGGACGTTATCTTGACCAAGCCCACCTCCGTCTTTACCACCGCCCCCCTCGTGAGGACCCCCCTCCTAGAGTAGTCGACATTAGCTGGGTTGGACACCACCTGCAGTATCTTCACCTTCCTCGCCCTCCCCGTAGATGGGTCGCTTACGTTCACGAAGGAGGCCACCCTCAGCCGCGTTTTTAAGCCCCCTCCCCTCACCCTCACCCTCGTCCTCACCTCCTCGCCTCCCACCACCGTCTCTGTCGGATGCCCGCCTTGCTCGTACTTCCGCCTCTTTCGGTGGGGCCTCACCTTGCCCCCCGTCGGCTTCCTGAGGTCCCTCCCCTGCCAGATCCCCATCCTGGCCCCTCAGCAAAGCCCTATGGGCGCCTCTTTAACCCTTACGCCAGCAGCGCAACCCGCTTAGCCGGGGAGTGGGGTAGCCACCGTGTGACTAGGGGGAGGAGGCTTAGGAGGCTGCTCAGGCGGCTGGAGGAGCGGGGGCTGGACCTCCTCATAGTCTCAGTGCCAGAGAACGTGGAGTACCTGACCGGCTTCCCCGCGGCCGGCCACCCTGCCAGGGCCTGCTACCTCCTGGTCCCCGCTAGCGGGCCGGCCGTCCTGCTAGTGTCGAGGCTGGACCTAGAGGAGGCTGAGGGGAGAGTGGGCGGCCGCGTTGAGGTGAGGGAGCTGAGGAGGGGCATTGGGGAGGCCCTTGAGGGCTTCGTGAGGCATGGGAGGGTTGGGGTAGAGGCTGGCCACTTGAGCCACAGGGCCTACGCAGAGCTGGAGAGGCGCCTCGGGCCCGAGCGCCTCGTTGACGCCTCGGGCTTAGTCGAGGAGCTGAGGGAGGTGAAGGAGGGGGATGAGGTCGCGTTAATAAGGAGGGCAGTCGAGGCCGCCGAGAGGGGGGTCGTGAAGGGGGCCGAGGCCCTCGCGAGCGGGGCGGACGAGAGGGGGGCCGCTGGAGTAATGGAGGCCGAGGCTAGGAGGGCCGGCGCTGACGGCGTTGCCTTCGACACCATAGTCTCGTGCAGCCCACACTCCTCACAGCCACACAGAGTCGCCGGCGGGGCTAGGCCGACGAGCGGCGAGCCAGTCATAATAGATTTTGGCGTCAAGGTTGAGGGCTACTGTTCAGACATATCCAGGACTGTAGTGATTGGCAGCCCGAAGCCGTGGGTGGAGGAGCTCGTCGAAGCGGTGCTAGAGGCTAAGGGGGCCGCTGAGCAGGCCCTGCGGCCCGGCGTCCGAGGGGGGAGGGTGGACTTCGAGGCCCGGTCCTCGCTTAGGAAGAGGGGGCTGGCGAAGCACTTCATACACGGCGTGGGGCACGGAGTGGGGCTGAGCGTCCACGAGGCCCCCGCGCTATCTCCCAAGTCCAAGTCCAGGCTGAAGGCCGGCGCCGTGGTGACGCTCGAGCCGGGCCTTTACCTCAGGGGCAGGGGAGGGGTCAGGGTGGAGGACATGTACCTCATTACTAAGGCCGGCCCCTCTAGGCTAAGCACCCTCAGCGAAGTGATGGTGCTCTAGCGTGGGCCGCCTAGCCGAGCTAGCCAGCCGCCTCAAGAGCGCCGAGGAGGAGCTGGAGGCATGCAAGAGGCTGCTGGAGTCTAGGCTAAGCGAGGCCAGGAGGCTGAGGGAGGAGCTGAAGAGGCTGCGTGAGGAGAGGGGCGAGTGCCTGAGGCTGGCTGAGGAGGCGAGGAAGGAGGCGGCTAAGCTGAGGGGCGAGGCCTCCGCACTGCTCAAGCAGGCCGAGGAGCTCGAAGCTGGGCTGGAGGAGGAGGGGCTAGTTAGAAGAAGGCTCGAGGAGCTGGAGTGGAAGCACCAGACCCGCCCCCTCAGCAGGAGGGAGGAGAGGGAGGTTGTCAAGAAGATCGCGCAGCTGACTGGCCAGCTTAAGGCATGGAGCAGGGTCAGGGAGCTGAGGGAGGGGGCTCGCGAGAGGCTAAGGGAGGCGGAGGGGCACAAGAGCAGGCTGAAGGAGGCCCTCGAGAGGGCGCGCAGGCTGAGGGAGGAGGCCTCACGCATTGAGGGCAGGCTGAGGGAGGTTGAGGAGGGGCTCGAGGAGGCTAGGGGGCGCGTGCGTAAGGCTGGGGAGGTAGTGAGGGGCCTCAGGACAGAGTTAAAGAGGGAGCTTGAGGAGAGGGTGGCTAGGGAGGCCGAGAGAGCGGCTGAGATGTTAAGGAGGAGGGAGGAGTTAGCTAAGAGGGCCCTCGAGAAGTTTAGGAGGGGGGAGAGGATAGGGCTGGAGGAGCTGAGGGCCCTCATTGAGTTTTATGGAGGGGAGGGGGGCCCTCCCTTTGAGTGAGATCGCTAGGCGCCGCGTTCTCGTAATCTATGTAGATAGGGACGACGACATAGGCAGGGCCATTAAGGCCAAGACCCCAATCATCGGGAGGCAGGCGAACTTAGAGGCTGCGACCCGCTTCGCCCTCGCCTCGCCAGAGGACTCCGACGTAAACGCCCTCTTCGCCGCTGTCCAAGTCCTGGATAAGCTAAGGGAGGAGGGGGTGGACTGCGAGCTCGCTACGCTCGCTGGGGCGCTAGAGGGGGGGCTGAGGGCCGACTTAAAGATCGCGAGGGAGCTGGACGAGGCCTTAAAGACGTACCCTGCGGAGGCTGCTGTCGTAGTTAGCGATGGGGCGGCCGATGAGCACGTCATACCACTCATTCAGTCGAGGCTCCCAATAATTTCGGTGAGGAGGACCATTGTTAGGCAGTCCAGGGGAGTTGAGGAGACCTACCTCCTCTTCGCCAGGTACGTCAGGAGGCTGTTGGAAGACCCAAAGTACTCCGTCTACTTCGTCGGAGTGCCCGGGTTATTCCTCGTGGCAGCGGGCGTCCTAGCCAGCTTGGGGCTGGTCCACTACGCTGGAGTGGCCCTGCTGATAATTGTCGGCATGGCGCTGATCGTTAAGGGCTTCTCCATAGATAGGGCGCTGGCTAGCTCCTGGGCCTCGTCCCCCATAGTATTCACGAGCACCCTCATAGCGATAATTATTGTAAGCGTCGCCATCTACTTGGGCTCGTCGGCCGTGGCGGCTTACATCTTAGACCGGGGCGGAGTCGAGGTAACTGAAGTGCCCAGGCTCGTTGGGGTCTTCCTAGCGCTGCCCAACGTGCAGACCCTCGCGGCCAGAGTATATAACGTCGACGTGATCATGGCGGCCCTCTTGGTGTTGCTAATTGGGCGGGGGGTGGATAAGCACCTGGAGGGGAGGCCGGTCGACCGCGAGGTGCTGGGCGCCGTCCTCTGCATCCTGCTCACGCTATTCCTCAGGCAGGTGGCCGACCTCCTCCTGACCCCCCTCCAAACCCCCCTGACGCTACTCATGTGGACGGGGCTGATCATAGCTGTATATAGCCTCGTCCTGGCCACCCTCACCTTGGCCAGGAGGTGGAGGAGGGCTGAGGGTGGGGCTGATCGTAGGGAGCGGGGTTGAGGAGCTGGCTAGGCGGGGGAGGGTCGTGAAGGTGCCCACTCGATTCGGTAGTGTCGAGGCCTCCCTGACTGAAATGGGCGGCGTGGAGGCGGCAGTCCTCCCCAGGCACGGTCTTGCGCACGCCATCCCTCCACACAGGGTGAACTATCGGGCAGTGATCTCGGCGCTAAAGGAGCTCGGGGCGACGAGGGTCCTGGCGACGGGGGCAGTGGGGTCCCTGAGGGAGCACATCCGCCCGGGCATGGCGGTAGTCGTTAATGACTTCATAGACTTGACTAAGTCGAGGCCCTCCAGTCTCTATGAAGGGCCCAGGGTGGTCCATGCGGACATGACTGAGCCGTTCTGCCCTGAGCTGAGGGCGGCCCTATTAGAGGCCTCTAGGAGGGCTGGGCTCGAGGTTTTGGACGGAGGGACTTATGCGTGTACTGAGGGGCCCCGCTTTGAGACCCCTGCTGAGATAAGGGCCATTAGAATTCTAGGAGGCGACGTAGTCGGGATGACCGTGGCTACCGAGGCCGCCCTCGCCCGTGAGGCCGGCCTCTGCTACGCCGCCCTCTGCCTAGTTACCAACATGGCCGCAGGGATTCAAGGCATGGTAACGGCTGAGGAGGTCGCCGAGGTCATGGGCAAAGTTAGAGACAAAGTGCTTAAGTCCCTAGAGGAGGCCGTGGCGCTAATCCCAGTCGAGAGGAGGTGCTCCTGCCTCCGGCGCTCAGGCCAACGCAGTTAGGGCCCATACTCCTCGCCCCCTCCCCCGAATACCCACTGAAGCTGCGAGAATAGGTTGTCCAGCCCCTCACCGGTCCTGGCGGACACCGGCAGCAAGTGGGGGCTGGGGTTTATGTCGTGCAGGGCCTCGCAGATGCGTTGGTTGACCTCCCTGCCCAGCCCCACTAATTCCTCTGAGAGGGAGTCCATTAGGTCGAGGGGGCTCTCCACCCACCTCAGTATTCGCTCCACGCTCCTCTTCGGCAGTAGGTCGACTTTAGAGAGTATGTTGAGCTGAGGCTTATGAAGCCTGTAGCTCACCGAAGTAGCGAGGAGCAGGAGGGAGACTAAGCTCGAGGGCCTCTCAGCGAGCACTGAGTCTATTAGGAAGAGCGTGGCCGTCCTCTCCCCGCCCAGTGATGAAGTGATATACGGCCCAGAGCCCCTAAAGGCGAAGAGCTCTAGCTGTCCCGGAGTGTCTACTAGCACGTAGTCGGCGTTGACGTCCGCTATCTCCTCCTTGAGCCGTTCCACATATGCTGCGGTTATGTCCACGCACGCGAGGAGGGCGCTGTTGGGGCCTAAGTTATACCTCCTCATTACTTCGTCGATGTTTACGTAGTCCCTCACATCTACGTCCGGCCCGTAGGGGAGCCAAACGGCCGCCGGGTCCAGATTGACGGTAGCTGCGTCCACCTCATGGTCCATTAGCCAGTCGGCAAGGGCCCGGACCAGTGTGGACTTCCCAGAGCCCGCCGTACCTATGACGAACACGAAGAACATGAGGAGCACCTACTTTTTGACCTACTTTTTGCTTCCAAGCCACCACTTCAAGTACTCACGCCTCCTCCTCTCCTCCTCGTCCTCCTCACTGCGCTGGGCGGCCGCTCGCGCGCGATCGTACTCCTCCCTCGTCAGCAGGAGGCCGCAGGACCTGCACGCGTATGCGTGTTGAGACCTATTGAACTTGAGCTCGCCTCCGCACTCGGGGCAGACGGGCAAGGCGAGTCATAGCTTAGGACGTACGGCCACACTTAAACCTAGCTAATGGGCCCTGAGCTACGTGAGCCTGCCCTATTGAGCGGCCGCAATCTTCGAGGCCCCTCAGAGGCCCCCTAGAGGCTTTACATGAAATCCCTCGCCCTCGCTCGATCTCGAGCCTACATCTAAATGTGGAGTAGCCCAGGCCTCACTCCTCTTCAAGTTCTCTTCAAGTTGGAGGTGAGACCTCGGCACACTTAGCCGCAGCCCTGCGGCGCCTGAGGGTAGAGTTAGCTTTATACAACGAAGAGCAGCGAGCTATTAGGGCCCGGCTCAAGCTTGTGGAAAGTGCTCAGGCCAGACGCTGTTCAGGTGTGGAGGAACGACGAGGTCAAGAGGAGGCTTAGTTGGTATTACGCAGTTATGACGGACAAGAGCCCCTCGAAGTACTTGATATGTAAGCGCGTCGGCGTCGAGTACCGAGGTGACGAGAGCCTCGAGGAGCTGTGGGAGCTCCACCGCGCGGCGTCTAAGGAGTTCGCAGAGCTTTGGGAGGAGGTCAAGGAGGGCCGCAGCCTCGAAGGGGTGCCTAGGCCTAGGGCCAGCCTGCTGGACCTGAAGGTCGAGATAGTTAGGCGCCTCCTCCAAAGATGCTCCTTCTGCGAGAGGCGCTGCGGAGTCAATAGGGCCGCTGGAGAGCTAGGCTTCTGTAAGCTGGATAGCACTAGCCGAGTGGCTACGTGGTTCCACCACTTTGGTGAGGAGGCCCCCCTCGTCCCCAGCGGCACAATATTCTTCACTTCATGCAACTTCCGCTGCCAGTTCTGCCAGAACTGGGACATCTCGACAGACCCCTTAAACGGCGTAGAGGTCGATGCTAAGAAGCTGGCCGCCATAGCCTCGACGCTCAGGAGGGAGGGCTGCAGGAACATTAATTACGTGGGGGGAGAGCCCACGCCACACCTCCACGTCATACTTGAGTCATTGAGGCAAATGGACGTCAACGTCCCTATCCTATGGAACAGTAACATGTACTGCAGTCTCGAGGCCATGGAACTACTTAAGGACGTGGTCGACATATGGCTCCCGGACTTTAAGTACTTCAACGATGCCTGCGCGGAGAGGCTCTCAAAAGCCCCCAGGTATCTAGAGGTCGTGAAGAGGAACCACCTCATAGCTCACGAGAGCGGGGACATAATAGTGAGGCACCTCGTCCTGCCGAACCACTTGGAGTGCTGCACTAAGCCACTCCTCGAGTGGCTGTCGTCGAACCTCCCGAGGGCCCTCGTTAACATCATGGCCCAGTACAGGCCGGAGCACGTGGTCGCCCGCGAGCCGAGCAGGTTCCCCGACATAGCCAGGAGGCCCACCAGCAGGGAGATGGAGGAGGCCTACAGCACGGCGAGGAGGCTTGGAATCGTCTTCGAGCCAGTGTCGTGAGGACCGAGCGAGGGCCTTCTTCATCCTCTCTGGGGAGCACCAGTCGATACCGGCGGCCGAAGTCAGGGCGATCCTCGAGGCTGAGCTAGGCGCTGAGGGAGAGGCCTGGAGGCTCGTTGACGAAGGACCCTACTACGTCGTAGTCGAAGCGCCCTTGAGGGCGTGCGTTAGGCTAGTCGATAGAGCGTCGATGGTAATGGAGGGCTGCCTAGAGCTGGCCTCCTCTATAGCTAATGTGGAGGAGGCTAGCAAGGCGGCCAGGGACCTAGACTGGTCGTGGCTCGACGGGGCTAGCTTCGCAGTTAGGGTGGTTTCGAAGGGTCGCGAGCGTGGCGCAGCTAGCTCGCCAGAGCTCGAGAGGGCCATCGGGGCGGTCATTAAGGAGTCCTGCCCTAGTGCTAAGGTGAGCCTGAAGGCTCCGAGCAAAGTAATTAGGGGGCTGGTCGTGGGGAGGAGGCTCCTAATAGGCGTCAAGGTGGCTGAGGCCAGGAGGGGGCGCTTTGAGGAGAGGAGGCCCAAGAAGAGGCCATTCTTCCACCCATCGGCCCTCGAGCCTAAGCTATCCAGGCTCTACGTTAACCTATCGAGGGCGCGTGGGGGCGACGTCCTCCTAGACCCCTTCTCCGGAACCGGGGGCATACTCATTGAGGCATCGTTAATCGGGTGCACGCCGCTGGGCGTGGACCTGGATCCAGCGATGGCCAGGGGGGCCCTCATTAACGCCAAGGCTTTCGGCGTTCAGGCGCACACAGTCCTAGGGGACGCCAGAAGGCTGCCCGTGCGCAGCGCCGACTGCATAGCTACGGACCTACCCTACGGCAGGGCCTCATCGACCCATGGGCTGAGGCGTTCCGAGCTACTTGAAGGCTTCTTAGCCTCAGCCGCGGAGGTCTTGAAGCGCGGCAGGTACATGTGCCTCGGGTCCTCTTCAGAGATTGACGTAGAGGGCCCCTCGCTCCGCGCCGGCTTTGAGGTAGTCGAGCGTCACGACATCAGGGTGCACAGGTCTCTAGTGAGGAGGATAGTGGTGCTGAGGTCCCCCTAACGGGCTGGGAGCGAGGGGCTGGACGGCCCCGGCCTAAGGCTAGTCAGCGGCAGTAGCCAGCTTGCTTAATGCATGCAGCTTATCAAGGAGGCCGCCTTAAGCTAGCGCGATGGGCTCCAGCAGCGCCCTCGAAGTAGTATTCCTAGGCACGTCTGGCGGGGTCCCCACCCCGGACCGCGGGCTATCGTGCATCGCCATTAAACGTAGGGGGGAGGTCTTACTCTTTGACTGTGGCGAAGGTAGCCAAAGGCAGCTGCTTAAGGCTGGGATAGGCTTTGTCAAGAGGATGAAGGTCTTCATAACCCACCTACACGGCGACCACGTCCTCGGCTTAGCTGGCCTGCTGCAATCAATGGGGTTAATGGGTAGGGAGGAGCCCCTCTCAGTCTACGGCCCCCGCGGGCTGGCTAGACTAATAGGTGCCTTCAAGGAGGCTCTAGGCTTCGAGCTTCCCTACGTCGTCGAGGCCCGCGAGGTCGACGAGGGGGTGGTGTGCGAGGGCGACGGGTATAGGGTGGAGGCCAGGCGTGCAGACCACTCGGTGCCCTCGCTTGCTTACGCGCTGAGCGAGGTCGAGAGGCCCGGGAAGTTCAGCCCCGAGAGGGCGGTGGAGCTCGGAGTTCCCAAGGGCCCTCTGTGGAAGGCCCTCCAGACTGGACGCGCGGTTGAGGTGGGCGGGAGGGTCGTAAGGCCTGAAGACGTCCTCGGGCCGCCGAGGAGGGGGCTGAAGGTAGTCTACAGCGGCGACACTACGTTTGCTCAAAGCTTAGTTGAGCTCTCTCGAGGGGCGGACCTCTTAATTCACGAAGCCACCTTCGACGACTCGCTGGAGCAGAGGGCGCTTAAGGAGAAGCATTCGACGGCCAGGCAGGCAGCCACTGTGGCTAAGCTAGCCGAGGTCAAGAAGCTGGTGCTGACGCACATAAGCCCGCGCTATCAGGACGCCTCTGTGCTCAAGAGGCAGGCGGAGGAGGTATTCCCGGACGTGGAGGTGGCCTACGACTTCCTAACTTTGAGCCTGGCCTACGAGGATTAAGCTAGGGGTCCTCCGGCGCGTCCACTTCGAACTTAGGCCTGCCGTCTTCAGTAGGGGGGGCTAGCCAGTCGAGCACCCTCTTGATGTCGCTGGCCTTGACCGTCACCTTAATGGCTCCGAGCGGCGACTCCCCCTCCGGTAGGCAGAAGACTGCGTAGCCGACGTAAGCCGCCTGCTTATGTAAGTAGAAGGTGAGCTCGTTCGCAGACGAGAACCTCCTCATCATGTAGCGGGCCGCGTCTAAAGTGCGCTGCCTCCTCAGCCTCTCCCTCAACTTAGTGAGGCACGTTATCACGTTTGACGAGGCCTCTAGGAACTGCCTGCCACCCTCCTCAACCACCCTCCACTCATCTGGCGTGAGTATGTTTTGTATGGCGGCCCTCACCTTCTCCTCGTCCTCCGTTGGGTAGAGCGGCGCCCTCACCTCCACCCTCCCCATCGCCCGCCCCTCCGCTGAAGTATCCTCCTTAGTATCACTTCGGCCCTCCGCCTGGCCGCCCTCAGCGTGGCGCTATTAACGATGACGTAGTCTGCGAGTGCGAGCACCTCCCCCAAGCCCACCTTGAGCTCCCTCTCATCCCTCGCCATAAACTCTTCTCTTGATGAAGGGGCGTCGCCGCGCCTCCTGAGCCTAAGCCTCCTAAACCTTAGGTGGGGTGGCGCGTGGACGGCTACTATGACTACCTCCCTAAACCTCCTCTTAAGCGCCTCCACCTCAGCTAAGCTCCTAACCCCCTCAAATACTGCCACGTCCACCCCCTCCTCCAGCTCCTTAAGGCATAGCTCGGCCACTATCGCACTGCCCATCTCCTCTCTCATCTTTATCATGAGTTGGCCGAGCGCCCTATCATCTGTAGGGAGCCCCCTCCTCTCGGCCTCCCTCCTAATTACGTCACCCATAGAGACTACCCTCAGCCCTAGGCTGCGGGCTACCTCAGCCACGACCCCCTTCCCCGAGCCCGGCATGCCTGCGATGCATATGGCCAGGCTCAAGGCCCTCAGCCCCACTCGACCTTCTCTAGCCCAGCTTCCCTCGTTCTAATGTAGGCATTGACTGCCCCTCGGCGCAGGGCCTCCCTGGCCAGCTCAATTAGCTTTAGGCGCGGGGTCGCCGCGGCCCTCCTAAGCGCTGGGTCTGGGACCGACTCAGAAGGCACGAACTGATTTAGGACGTAGTAATCGTGCCTTGGGAGCTGTGAGACTATGGAGGCCACCTCCTCCCTATCTATCAGGCCCGGCACTACGGTGGTCCTGACCTCGATTACAACTCGCGACCTCCCCAGCACCTCGAGCGACCTCTTCACGACCTCCACAGCCCAGCTGCCGTCCACGCCCGTGGCCCTTGCGTAGCTGTCCGGGTCGAGCGGCGCCTTTACGTCTATGGCGACGTGATCCACGAGCCCCTCCTCAAGGAGCCCCTCTAAAACGTGCGGGCTGGAGCCATTGGTATTAATGCCCACGGCCATGCCCACCTCCCTAGCTGCCTTACACAAGGCCTCTAACCCTAGCGGCTGCAGCGTAGGCTCCCCTCCGGTTATGTGGAGGGCGTCGACGAGCATCGACGCGCCCCTCAGCCTCTCCTTGACCGCCTCAACGCTCACTACGCTCCCCGAGTCCAGCGGAATTAGCGAAGAGTTCTGGCAGAAGGGGCAGCGGAAGTTGCAGCCAGCGAGAAATACGACTGCGCAAGGCCTGCCCGGCCAGTCTACAGTAGAGAGGTCCAAGATCCCCCCTAGCCTAAGTGCGCTCAACCACCCACCTCGCCGAAACCTAATAAGTCATAAGCTGGCCTCTAGATAAAGTGGGCGTCGCGCATGGTGTTGGTGGTGGCGGGGCCAGCTTCTAGGAGCTTAGCGAGGAGGGTCGCCGACGAGCTCGGGGCGGAGTTCGTCGAGGCTGAGGCTAGGGTATTTCCCGACGGAGAGAGCTACATCAGGATCGCGAGGGACGTTGGAGGGGAGGACGTAGTGGCCGTCCAGTCCTGTTACCCCCCTCAGGATAAGCACCTAATGGAGCTCCTCCTCCTCGTGAACGCCGCCAGCGAGCTGGGGGCCAGCAGGGTCATCGCGGCCTCTCCCTACCTAGCGTACTCTAGGCAGGACAAGCGCTTCCTCGAGGGGGAGGCCGTTAGCGGTAGGCTTGTGCTAAGGCTTATAGCGGCGGCGGGGGCCCACGGCCTAGTGACTGTGGACATTCATAACGAAGGCCTCCTGAAGACGAGCGACATACCTGCCGTCAACGTGTCCGCCGCGCCGCTCTTAGCCAGCTACCTAGCCTCCCGGGGATTTAGCGGCTCCTTCGTGCTCTCCCCCGACCGTAGGAGGGTCCGCGAGGCAGAGGTGGTGGCCAGGGTGCTCGGCGGTGGCTATGGGTACCTTGAGAAGGCTAGGGACAAGGTCACGGGCGAAGTTAGGACCGAGGAGAGGGAGCTGCCGGTGAGGGGGAGGGACGTAGTGATAGTTGATGACATAATAAGCACAGGGGGGACCATTGCCAACGCGGCGTCAATAGTCAAGTCTCAGGGGGCTAGGCGCGTAGTGGCTGCATGCACCCACCCCATCTTAGTCAGCGGCTCGCTAGAGCGCATGTACAAGGCCGGTGTGGATGAGGTCGTAGGTACGGACTCGGTCGAGGGCCCCCTCAGTAAGGTCTCCGTAGCCCCCGCCCTAGCGGAGGGGGTGAGGAGGTTGCTAAGGTTGTGAAGTCTCCGCCACTAGCCGCCGAGCTTCTTCACGAAGATGTCTGAATACACTGGGCCGCTGGGGGTGAGGACGCTCCTCTTCAGCTTAACCTCCTCGACCCTCATGAGGCCGACTTCGACCTCGCTATTCTCCCTCACGAAGCTAGCGAGTCTCTGTAACCCCCTGGCCCCCCTCACCCTAGCCAACGTTATGTGGGGGACGAACTCCTCGCGCTCAGGCCCGAAGCCTATGGGCCTCAGGAGCTCCTCGACTTGGCGGTGTAGCGCGCTCAGCTCAGCTGCCCCCTCAGCAACTCCCACCCAAACGACCCTGGGTCTCGAGGGAGACGGGAACGCGCCCAGCCCCCTCAAGAGCATGTTAAAGGGCTCCGCCCTCAACTTGCTTAAGGCCTTGGCCGCCTCCTCAACCAAGCCCCTCGAGACCTCGCCTAGGAAGCGTAGAGTAACGTGTATGTTCTCTGGCTCCACTAGCTTTAAGTCGCAGCCCAACGACCTCAATCCCTCCTGAAGCTCTAGGAGCCTGCTCCTTAGCTCCGGGCGGTCGACGTCGACCGCCACGAAGCACCGCACCCGCTCCAAGGCCACATTACACTAAAGTATCGGCGCGCTAACTTAAGCCTCACCAAACCGAGGGTAGTCGAAGTGAGCATGGAGGACCGGTTGGCTGAGCTTAAGGAGCGCTTATTGGCCAAGCTCAGACCTAGCCCAGAGGAAAGGGACAGGACGTGGAGGGTGGTTAGCGCGGCTATTCGAGAGGTCGAGCGAGCAGCTGCGGAGTTGGGGGTTGAGGCGGAGGCGTCGGTGCAGGGCTCAATAGCTAAAGACACGTGGATAAGCGGGGACAGAGATCTGGACGTCTTCATCAGGCTGCCCCGAAGCCTAGGGCGTCGAGGGCTGGAGGAGCTGGGCATGGGGGTGGCTAGGAGGGCCGCCTCGTCGCTCGGCGAGTTTATCGAAAGCTACGCTGAGCACCCCTACGTACAGGCCTTCGTTGAGGGCTATCGCGTCGACTTAGTCCCTTGCTTTAGGCTCGAGAGGCTCGAGGGCGAGGTCACTGCCGTGGACCGCACCCCCTTCCACACACAATTCGTAAACTCCAGACTCACGAACGAACTTAGGGACGAGGTGAGAGTGCTTAAGGCGTTTATGAAGGGCATAGGGGTCTATGGGGCTGAGGTCAAGGTCCAGGGCTTCTCAGGCTACCTCTGCGAGTTGTTAGTGCTCCACTACGGCAGCTTCGAGGGGGTACTGAAGGGCGCCCTAGAGTGGGACCCTTACAAGACCGTCATCGACCTCGCTCACCACTACACTGATCTGGGGGAGGCGCTGCGTGCGCTCAATGCCCCGCTCATTGTAGTCGACCCGGTCGACGCTAGGCGCAACGTGGCTGCGGCCCTGTCCCTTCAGCGCATGGCTGAGTTTGTCGCGGCCTCCGACCTCTTCTTGAAAAGACCTAGCGAGCTATTCTTCCACCCGCCGCCCCCAAGGGAGGTGGGGAGGCTGAGGGACGCTCTAGTGCAGCGCGGCACCCACCTCCTGGCGTTCAAGGTGTCCATCAGGCGAGTGCCCTCCGACGTGCTATGGGGCCAGCTATATAAGTCTCTGGACGGGCTGAGGACTCTGCTGAACAAGCACGGCTTCGAAGTCATCGACGACTCGGCGTGGAGCGACGAGACGACGAGCGCCGTCGTCACCTTCGAGCTCCCATCGCTTAGCCTGCCCGTCCTGGAGAAGCGCAGGGGACCCCCCCTCCAGAGGGGGGCGTACGTAGACAGCTTCCTAAAGGAGCACCTTGGGAGAGACCTCAGGGGGCCTAAGTTGGAGGGTTGGAGGTGGACCTCCTACCCTGCTAGGCGCTTCCATGAGGCCAAGCTGCTGGTGAGCAGGCAGTGGCGCAAGGCTAGGCTGGGGAGGCTGATTCACGAGTGGGCCGCCTCGTCGCTCGAGGTCCTAGTCGATGAGGAGGTCGAGGGCCTGGCCGCTAGACTCGAGGGCTATCGCAGGCACTTGGCCGAATTCTTAGATGGCCGCCCTCCATGGCTGAGGGCGTATGAGGAGGCTTTGAAGGGAGCTTGATAGACATAGCCAAGTGGGCCAGCGTCCTCTGCTACCCTAGGGTAGTCGAGGAGGAATTGAGGGCGAGGCTGAGGGAGGCCGAGGACCTCGGCGTAGAGGACCTCGTAGATCGCGGCAGGGTGCTCATAGGCAGCACTAGAGTGTTGGGGAAGGGGTGCGTGGGCATAGTGGTGGAGGCCGTGGTCTCGTCTAAGAAGGCCGTCCTCAAGATAAGGAGGGTCGACGCCGATAGGAGGAGCCTTGAGAGCGAGGCCGCGATGCTCATGAGGGCTAACGAGCTGGGCGTGGGGCCGAGGCTGCTGAAGCACTCGAGGAACTTCTTAGTCATGGAGCTAGTTGAGGGCCCTCACCTTCAGGAGTGGCTTAGCGCGGTCGAGGAAGAGCCCATCAATAGGGTCAAGGACGTAGTGGCCTCCCTCTTAACGCAGTGCTACAAGCTCGATGCTGCTGGCCTGGATCACGGAGAGCTCTCAAGGGCTGGGAGGCACGTCATAGTCTCCCCTGGGGGGCCAGTGATAGTGGACTTTGAAAGCTCTAGCCTATCTCGGAGGCCCCGCAACCTCCCGTCCATAGTCCAGTACCTCATGGTTAGGAGCGGGGAGTGGCCTAGGCTGTCTAAGAGGCTCAACGCTAGGGTGAGTTGCGAAGAGGTCTTCGCCCTGCTCCGAGATTATAAGAGGAGGCCTAGCAAGGAGTGTCTGGAGGACCTCATCAACCTCTTAAACTTGGCTTAGCCCGCTGGTCCGCTAGGCGGCTGGGCGCGGCGCCCAGGACCCTACCGAGCGGCCCAGCGCCCCCATTACTTTTAAGGCTCTAATTATTAATTTGACATTTAGCGCAAGCTGGAAAGTTTTTAACTAGCTAGCTCAGGAGAGCTGCGGGGGCCGTCGTCTAGCTTGGATTAAGATGCCAGCCTGGGGGGTCTCCCCAACCAAGCTAGGAGGCCCGGAGCGCTGGTGTCCCAGTCGACTGGGCCAGAAAGCCCGGGTTCAAATCCCGGCGGCCCCACTACACTATTGGCTGGCTTGGTGCAAAAGACTTACGGCTTTGGGTAGCATAGTTAGACGCGGCCTCAACCTCTACTTGAGGAGCGCGATGTCGCGCCTAGGAACGCTGACCATTTAATAAGCCCCCGCTCGTGGACGGGTGCACGCACTTAGCGCTCACGACGTCCCGGCCTATTGAATACTTAACGTAAACGTGCTGAGCAGCGCCGAGGCCAAAAGGGGCTGGCTAAGTTCGGGCCCAATGAGCTAGTGTCTGTTAGAAGGGCCATGCCCCTAAGGATCTTTCTCAGGCAATTCAAGAGCGTTTTGATAAGGATCCTGATAGGCGCAACGGTCCCCCTCTTAATGGCTCTATTGAGCTTCCCGGCGACCCACCACGCGCTTAGCGTCGCTGTAGCCCCACGCCCTCTAGCTGGCGGCAGCCCTGTCGTTAGCAGCACTACTATTCATGGAGGCGTCGAAGCCACTTCTGTGAAGGCTGAAGCTAGTCAAGTCGTTTTAATGCATCGGCCCACTCACTGGATGCTCTCAATGACCACTTCTCGCTTCTTGCTATACCCACATGCATGTCGGTACTCGCACCACGTACACTCCTCAGCCCCCCAAAGCGGGTAGCTCGTTAGCCACCGCCTTAGGTGGCTAGCCGCGTCAATTACCACGTCTATATCCACCTCCTTGATGTCGCTGGGGGTTACGAAGAGCAACGAGGCAGACTTGGCGCCAGTAAGCCATCGGTAGAGGGAGACTTGGCAAACGTACTGCTTCTCCACCCTCTCCACCCTCTTCGTGGAGTACTTGACGTCTATCACCTTTATCGGAACGCCATCCTCATAAATAACTACGTCTGGATGGCCGATTACCCTCCACCCCTCAACCTCCTTTACGTACTCCCTCTCGAGCGCGAGCGAAGAGGGCCCGTAGATCTTGGCCAGCGCCTGAAAGACCCCTTGATGTATTAGCTCGCCCACCATTAGCCTGGGGTGCCACCTCCTGAGGCTGGCCACTTGCTCGTTAGTGGCGTCGAGTATGCTGCGTCTGCGGCACTGGGCCAGCTCGTGGACGTACGCCTCCTGCCCCCCTCGCCTAGCGTGCTTAGAGGACAGCACAGAATGCAAGTAGTTGCGCAGATCCCTGCCTACAATGACCTCCTTCAAGCCCCGACTTCACTACGCCCACGCCTCTTTAAAGCTCTGCTCCCCCTGCGCGAGGCTGGGCCAGTACCTCGAGAGCAGCGAAGTCAATCTGCCGAGCAGCCTCCTTACGTACCCCCTCACGGCCGAGTGGCTCTTCGTGCTCGCCTCAGTAAAGGGAGGGGGGCGGCCGGCGAGAGCGGCTATGGTGTTTACGGCGCAGCGGGCCACGTACTTCGGGTTGTACCCCCCCTCTAAGACGCAGACCAGCCTCCCCCCGCAGAGCTCTGAGGCTAGGCTAGCCACTAATGAGGCAATGCGATAGTAGCCGGTGGCCGAGAGGCTCAGGCCCCCTAGGGGGTCTTTGTAGTGGGCGTCAAAGCCGACGGAGGCTACTATGAAGTCGGGGCGGAACTCCCTGGCTATGGGGGGCAGGATCCTTTGAAGGGCCTCTAAGTATACATCGTCACCAACCCCCGGGGGCAGCGGGACGTTTACGTTAAACCCCTCCCCCTCATCTGCGCCCACCTCGTCCAAGTGGCCAGTGCCGGGGTAGAGGGTCCTGCCGTCTTGGTGAATCGATAAGAAGAGCACCGAGCTCGTTGAGTAGAAGATGTCCTGAGTGCCGTTGCCGTGGTGCACATCCCAGTCCACGATTAACACCCTCCTCAGCCCTCTATCGCGCAGCAAGTACGCGGCGAGGACCGCGGCGTTGTTAAATAGGCAGAAGCCCGAGGCCCTATTTCTGGTGGCGTGATGCCCGGGCGGCCTATTGAGGCAGAGGGCGTTGCGCAGCCTCCCACTTAAGATGAGGTCCCCGGCCTTAAGCGCCCCACCGATTGAAGCCAGGGCGGCCTCCAAAGAGCCCGGCGATACGACAGTGTCTGAGTCTAGGTAGCGATAGCCAGCCGACGAGCTAGCTTCCACGACCGCATCTACTAGGCCCTGCGAGTGTACGTAGAGAGGCTTCGAGAGGTCGGCCTTAGCGGGCCTAATTAGCTTTAGCTCGGCCTCCTCGACTAGGCCGCTCTTCCTTAGCGCCTTGATTACAGCCACGATCCTCGCGCCCCTCTCTAAGTGGTCGCGCCCCGTATCGTGCTTGAGGAAGGCCCTCCCATAGACCACGCCAGTGGCCACTCAGACCGCCCTACCTCGGCCTGTGAAGCGTTAGAAGTGATGGAGGGGGTAGGAGTTAATAATATCGCTCCCAAGCATAGCCCTGGGGGTGGGCATGCCCATACTACCGATAGACTCCGGGCGCTATGGAAGCCCTGAGATGAGGAGGATATTCGAAGAGGAGGAGAGGCTCCAGAGGCTACTGGACGTTGAGGCGGCCTTAGCTAAGGTCCAGGCTGAGCTAGGTATAATTCCTAAAGAGGCCGCCGACGTTATCTCATCGAAGGCTAGCGTAAGGTACGTAAGTCTCAAGAGGGTTAAGGAGATCGAAGCTGAGATAAAGCACGACTTAATGGCAGTGGTCATGGCGCTCGAAGAGGCCTGCGGCCCCCTCGGCCGCTTCGTCCACTTCGGCGCCACTAGTTACGACATAGAGGATACGGCGACGGCCCTCCAGCTAAAAGAGGCCATCAACATAATTGAGAACCGCTTGCTCGAGCTCGCGCGCATCCTATCTGAGCTTACTGAGCGCTATGCTGAGCTAACTATGGTGGGGAGGACGCACGGGCAGCACGCTCCGCCGATTACTTTGGGCTTTAAGTTTGCTGTGTGGCTCCGCGAGGTAGCGAGGCACATCGAGCGACTACGCCAGGCTAAGGAGAGGGTTCTAGTCGGTAAGATGTCGGGCGCCGTGGGCTCCATGGCTAGCTTCGGCCCCAAGGCTGCGGAGGTCCAGCGCAAGGTCATGGAGGCCCTGGGGCTAAGGCCGGCCGACATCTCCACTCAAATAGTGCAGCGCGACTGCCACGCAGAGCTGGTGATGCTGCTGGCGCTCATCGCGTGCAGCCTGGACAAGTTCGCGACTGAGGTGCGCAACCTCCAGAGGCCAGAGATCCTAGAGGTCGCTGAAGGCTTTGGGCCGGCGCAGGTGGGGAGCTCAACGATGCCCCACAAGCAGAACCCCATCGTCTGCGAGAGGATCTCCAGCCTGGCTAAGATCATGAGGGGGCTGGTGACCGCTGCCTATGAGAACGTCCCCCTCTGGCACGAGAGGGACTTAACTAACAGCGCCAGCGAGAGGTTCCTAATACCTATGAGCTGCATCATAATCGACGAGATGCTGCTAAGTATGATTGAAGTCCTGAAGGGACTGAGGGTCTATCCTGACAACATGAAGCGGAACCTCCACTTGACCCAAGGGCGCATAATGAGTGAGGCCGTGATGCTGGAGCTCGTTAAGATGGGCTGGTCCAGGAGGGAGGCCCACGAAAAGCTCAGGAGGCTCTCCATGAGGAGCTTAGCCGAGGGCCGCCCGCTGCTAGACGTGCTCCTTGAAGACCCTCAGATCGCCTCCGTCTTCACTAAGGAGAGGCTTGAGGAGCTCCTGGACCCAGAGAACTACGTGGGCCTCGCCCCTCAGCTAGCTAAAGAGATGGTGCAGCTGACTAGGAAGGAGCTGGGCCTGGCGTAGCTGCACGCGTTAGCCGACACTCCTCCCGAGTTGCTTTAAGATGCTCTTGGCCGTCTCTGGCCCTATGCTGGGGATGGCAGTTAGCTGCGTGAAGGAAGCTTTGGCCAGGTCCTCCAGCCTCTTAAAGCCCGCATTGAAGAGCGCCCTAGCCCTAACGCGGCCCACGCCCTCGAGCCTAGTCAATTCTAAGAGCTCCTCGCGGCACCCCATCCTCAGCCGCTCCTCCAGTATGAACAACGGCTGCACGTGCGTCGTGAGTCCCAGCGTTCGGCACAGCTCGCGGGCGGCGTAGGCGATCCACTTGGCAGTCTGGGACAGGCTGTAGATGTCGCCTGGCCCGATTCCGTGCCTCTCTATGATAGAGTCCTCCGCCACCTCCTCAATCCAGTCGTGAAGTATTAGCGCGGTCTTGAGCGAGGCGAGGTACTCCTCAAAGCCGTAGGGGTCTTCGTCTGGGTCCGGCGGCGGTACGAGGGCCTCGCGCTGTATGCTATCGAGGGCTGGCTCTAGGCGCCTGCGGTCGCCCCGCCTAAGGTATATCTTAGGCATATCTGGCGTGCTGCACAGCAGTAGGAGGTAGCTGAGGGGGGAGGCTGAGTCCCTCCTTGAGAGCCCGTCCCTCAGCACCACCGCTGATAGCGGGTCTACGTAGAGTTGAGAGACGCGTAGGCCCAGCATGGTGGCTACGTAGCCGCCCGACGTCGAGGTGATGAAGCCCTCGCGCTCGAGAAAGTCTAGTACGCGCCTTACCGCGGGCAGGGCAGTTGCCAGCCCGTACTGATGGGCGTAAAATGTATTAGAGATGAAGGAGACCAGGTCCTCCTCATCGGCTGAGGGGAGCAGGGCTATGTAGGACAGGACGTGGCTCCTCAAGGCGGGCTCGCTTGCCAACTTGGACCATATTCGCTCCGGCGGAGCCTTGATGTAGTTCTCCACTAAGGCCTCTGCCTCATCCTCCGACTTCGCTACGAGTATCGCTTCGCCGTAGCTATCGAACTGAGGCCGGCCGGCCCTACCGGCCATCTGGTGAAACTCGAGGGTGGGTATGGGGCTGTAGCCTAAGCTCGGGTCGTAGCGCCTGTAGTCCTGCAGCACCACCCTCCTTGCTGGTAGGTTGACGCCCGCTGCCAGCGTTGGAGTAGCGCACACCACCTTTATCAGCCTAAGCGTCCTGAACGCCCTCTCCACTATTCTTCGATGGGCTGGCGACAGCCCGGCGTGGTGGAACGCCGCCCCCCCTCTTATGTGCTCTGCCAATTTTTGAGATATACGATTTAGCTCCCCCTCACTTAGCACCTCGTCGGCGACCTCCTTCAGCCTCCGCCGCTCCTCACTACTTAGCCGCGGGGCTATCAAGCTCCTCACGCGCTCAGCGTAAGTCACTGAGGATTGGCGAGTGTTGTTGAAGACTAGCGCCTGCCCCCCCTCCTTAGTCGCCTGGTAGGCCAGCCCCGAGACCGGGTCCACGCCCCTTGGCATCGGGGCCTCCAGCACCGAGCCGTCGTTGAAGAACACCCTGCCGTCTAAGTAGACCCCCATCTTGAGCGGCACGGGCCTCCATGAGCTCTCCACAACCTCGGCGCCTAGCCACGAGGCCACCTCGCCGGCATTCCTTATGGTGGCGCTCAGCGCGATGAACTGGGCCTCGCGGCACACCTTCCTCAGCCTAGCTAGCACAACTTCTAACGTCGGCCCGCGCGAGGGGTCGCCCAGCAGGTGTATCTCGTCCGCCACAACGACGCCCACCTCCTCGAGCCACCTCGCTCCGTGCCTAATCAGGCTGTCCACCTTCTCATTGGTCGCCACTATTACGTCGTACTTGGCTAGCCACGGGTCGCTACTATCGTAGTCGCCCGTGGATACCGCTACCCTCAGGCCAAGCGACTCCAGCCCTGAGAACTCTTCGTACTTCTCTGAAGCCAGCGCCTTTAGCGGTACCATGTACAGGGCCTTGCTTCGCTCCACCAACGTCTTCCTGAGAATGGACATGAGGCCGACGAGAGTCTTGCCAGCGGCCGTGGGCACGGCTAAGACTAGGCAGGCCCCCCTCAGCAGCCCCCTCTTAACGGCCTCGACCTGCGGCGGGTAGAGCTCCTCGATCCCCAGCCCCCTCAGGTACTCCCTCGCCTCGGCCGGCAGTTCGTAGAGCTCGTCAACCCTCACGCTCAGGCACCCCCGCTCACCCGCTGGACGGCCCCCGGGCGCGGCTCGCGCTAGGCGCGCTTGTAGTAGCCATCGCGAGGCGAGTAGAGCGTGCCCTCTTTAATCAGCTGCTTCAGGGCCCTCTCAACAAACTCCTCCTCTAGCCCCTCCTCCTCGGCCCGCTTAACGATAGCCTCCTTGCTCACCGGCATTCCGCCCGACTCGCGCTCCAGGAGCGTAATTATGTCAACCAGCCTAATGAACTTCTCCTGCTGGGACTTCGGCTTACCCACCATTATTAAGTCTATGTCTATCGACTTCGCCACTCTATCATAGCCCACCTGTCTTAGCATGACCTGGAGCAGCCTTATGGCCGCCTCAGCATCCTCGACCGTGGCCACGTCGCGCAGTGCTATCCTAGCCCTGGCCTCGGCTGCCCTAACTAGCGACTCTAGCTGGCGTAGCGTTATCGGCACGGGCGCGTCGGGCGGCTCCCCCTTGGCCCTGAGCTCTAGGAAGAAGGACTTTATTCTCTCCATGGCCTCGCTCGACAGCCTCGGGTGTACGTGACGCCTAGCATAGGCGATGTACTTGCGCAGGAGGTCTGGGCTGAGGGGCACGTTCAGCACCGGAGTGGGCGAGGACCTGAGCCTAAGCACGTAGTCCGCCTTCTCCGCGTCCGTCGCCGGGTCCGGCTTGTCAGTGAGGATGAAGATGAAGTCGAAGCGCGAGAGTATAGTGACCGGGAGGTTTATGTTCTCAGCCACGGGCCTCTGGTAGGCGTACCTCCCGTAAGCTGGGTTGGCGGCCGCTAGGATCGAGGTCCTAGCGTTGAGTGTGGCTACTATCCCCGCCTTGGCTATGCTGACGGTCTGCTGCTCCATTGCCTCGTGGATCGCTATCCTGTCCTCGGCCCTCATCTTATCGATCTCGTCAATGGCCGCCACCCCCCCGTCGGCCAACACGAGGGCCCCGGCCTCTAAGTAGAAGTCCCCAACGGTCCTGTCGCGAACTACCGTCGCGGTTAGCCCCGCTGCCGTGGACCCCTTCCCTGAAGTATATATGCCTCTAGGGGCCAGCCTCGCTACGTACTGGAGCAGTTGGCTCTTAGCCGTGCCCGGATCTCCGACCAAGAGGACGTGTATGTCTCCCCTGATCCTCATGCCGTCCGGGAGCACCTTTGGCTCCCCGCCGAAGAGGAGGTAGGCTATCGCCTCCTTCACTTCATCCATACCGTATATCGACGGAGCGATGGACTTAACTACCTTCTCTACGACGTGCGGGTCCTTGGCCACCTCCCGTATCTTCATCTCGTCCTCAGGAGTTATCTCTACCTCCTCGACCCCCCTCTCCGACACCTCAATGAAGTTTAGGTCGAGGAACGAGGAAAAGGAGGTGAGCCTGCCGCGGGGGGTGCTTTCATGAATGAACTCCAACACCCCTACCGCCGTCACGCGATCCCCTGGGCGCACGGCGTCCACTAAGTCCCCAGTGGCTATGGCCTCAATGCTGCGGGGGAGCTGGCCGGGGGGCAGCTCCTCAGGCCTCTCCTGGATCGTAAGCCTCTGCCAGTCTATGAACGAGCTCTCCTCTAGGACTAGGTCGAAGGGCCCAGTCTTAGAGCCGCAGTCCGGGTTCGTGCACTGTACAGGAGTAGTTAGGTATCGTTCGGTCTGGGGGACTCTGATGCGCTCGTCGCACCTCCTACACTTAAACACAGCCTCGGTCAGCCTGTGCTTCACGCCAGTGGCCCTGGTCAAGATCCCCTCGATCGCTATCAAGCGATTAAAGAGGTGGGACCTTATCCTCCTAATTGAAGTGACCTCTGGGAGCTTGCGGAACCTGGCCTGAAACTGAGGGACGCGCTTAGCGTAGGCCGGGTTCTCCACCCTCATGACGTCCGCAATGGCCCTCGAGGCAGCCTCTATCACCTGGCGGGGCGAGTCAATCAGTCGGTTCGAGAGGTCTGGGTTAAATGCCAGGAGGTCGTCGAAGTCTATGACCAGCGACGTAGATCCAGTGAGCCCCATCTCGCTTATCTTGTCTCTGTACTTGAACTCCCCCCTCGGCCCCTGGAACGTCTTGTAGAACTCGACGAACTGGGACCTAATGTCGGGCTCCAAGCCCACCCCTCAGCCAGCCCTTATCTCAGATGCCCACCTATCTACCATCCACCTGATCTTCTCGAAGAGCATCCTCTCCTCAGGAGTTAAGTTGTCAAGCATTCCCTTAGGCACCGAGGGGGACACGGCCGCCTGAATGATCTTCTGAAGCCTGCACCTTATGACGTCCAGCACCCTTACCTCGGCCTGCCTCTTGGCTGCGTGAGCCTCAACGCTCGTGGAGGCCTCCCTCTCCAAGCGCTCCAAGAGCTCCCTTATCTTAGGGTAGAGGGCCTCGTCTACCTCAACTAAGCCGGGCGAGCGCTCCTCCCTCCACGAAAGCTTCGAAAGTCCCTGTAGGTCTAGGCTAGTGTCGCTCAGCACCCTGACGTAGCCCTCCGCCTCCAGTATTGAGGCCAGCCAACGGGGGACCTCTACGGTAGCGCCTACGGGCAGCATGTGCAGGGGCCTATCATCTAAAACCTCGGGGAGGGGCTTGAGCACCTCCACCTTAACCTCCTCAATAAGGATGGGAAGCGCTGAGCGCTTGATCGAGGGCTCAGACATGACCTGCAGTGATAATGCTGCAGCGCGATACTTAAGGCTAGCCTTATTAACTTGCTCACGTGCTATCTTGATCCTAGAGGGGCGGGCCGTTGAGCCACGAGGCGCTGGAGCTGTGGGTCGAGAAGTACCGCCCGCGCGTACTCGACGAGATCGTCAACCAGAGGGAGGCCGTGGAGAGGCTCAAGCAGTTCGTCAAGGCGAAGAACATACCGCACCTCCTCTTCGTTGGGCCGCCCGGCACCGGGAAGACGACCGCGGCCCTATGCCTCGTCTACGAGCTCTACGGCGAGAACTGGAGGCAGAACGTGTTGGAGCTGAACGCTAGTGATGAGAGGGGGATCCAGACGATTAGGGAGAGGGTGAAGGGGTACGCTAGGACAGTCTCGATGGGCGACGTGCCGTTCAAGGTCATCATCCTAGACGAGTGCGACGCTATGACGGCGGAGGCGCAGTGGAGCCTGAGGAGGATAATGGAGATGTTCTGGCGGACGACGAGGTTCTTGCTGATAGCCAACTATAGCTCTAAGATCATCGAGCCCATCCAGTCCAGGTGCGCCATCTTCAGATTCTCCCTCCTCTCTAAGGAGGACGTAGTGAGCAGGGTCAAGCTCATAGCTAAGAAGGAGGGCGTAGAGCTGACAGAGGACGGCATCGAGGCCATATGGGAGGTCTCGGGAGGCGACCTGCGCAAGGCTATTAACACACTTCAGGCCGCCGCTGCCATGGGTACCGTTGTTAATGAGAAAGCTGTATATCGCGTAGTGGGTAGGGCTACCCCAAGGGAGGTGCGCGAGATGATAGAGAAGGCCCTGGCTGGCAAGTTCCTGGAGGCTCGCGAGGCCCTATACAAGCTAATGATAGAGTACGGCCTCTCGGGGCCAGACATCGTGAGGCAGGTCCACTCAGAGATCTTTAATTTGAAGATACCCGAAGAGGCCAAGGCTGAGTTAGCCAACTTAGTCGGCGAAATAGACCACCGTTTAGTCGACGGGGCGAACGACGACATTCAACTGTCCAGCCTACTAGCTCAATTAGTCAAGTACGGCTCGGCGCTGAGGGCATCTAAAGCGTAGCGGTGCGCCCCTTGAGCTCGGCCAGCCGACACCTCTGGGTCGATAAGTACCGCCCCAAGAGGCTCGCCGACATAATAGGAAACCAAGAGGCCGTGCAGCAATTCGTAGACTGGCTTAAGGGGTGGAAGCCAGGCTCCCAAGCGGCACTGCTCTACGGGCCCCCAGGTACTGGAAAGACGATAACTGTCGAGGTGGCCGCCAGGGAGCTGGGCCTCGAGCTCATTGAGCTAAACGCTAGCGACGTCAGGACCGAGGACGCAATTAAGCGGGCCCTCGGCCCCGCTTCGCAGTATGGAACTTTGCTCGGGCAGCGCGGGCGCTTAATATTCATAGATGAGGTCGACGGCATTGTGGAGGATGAAGACCGCGGGGGGATCGAGGCCATCATAAGCATAATTAAGGAGGGCAGGGTCCCGGTGGCGCTGGCTGCCAACGACCCCTGGGCCCCTAAGCTCAGGGCGCTCCGCGAGGCTTGCATAATGATAAGGTTCAATAGGGTTAGGTCTACGCAGATAGTGCCCCTGCTGCGAAAGATATGTCAGGCTGAGGGGGTCAAGGCCGACGACAGGGCCCTTAGGATCATAGCCGACCTATCGGAGGGGGACGTCAGGTCCGCCATTAACGACCTGCAGGCAGTCGCTCAGGGGCGCAGTGCATTAACGGTGGAGGACGTGGAGCTGCTGAGGGCCCGCGATAGGCAGTACGGAGCCTTCGACGTGTTGAAGATGATCTTCGCAGCTAGGACGGCTAAGGAGGCTAAGGAGGCGATATCCAGCTCCCTCATAGACTACGAAACACTACTTCAGTGGATCCACGAGAACCTCCCGCTTCAGTACGAGGACCCCGAGGAGCTGGCTAAAGCCTACGACGCCCTATCCATGGCCGACGTCTACTTAGGGATGGCTAAACGTAAGCAGCGCTGGGAGCTCATGCGATACTTCTTCGACTTAATGACAGCTGGGATAGCGATGGCTAGGAGGGGGAAGTATAAGTTTGTGAAGTACCAGTTCCCAAAGAAGCTCTTACTAATGTCGCAGACGAAGAGGGCTAGGGAAGTTAGGGAGGAGGCGGCGGCGCTCGTTGCCTCCAAGTGCCACATTTCAAGGAGGGGGGCCAAGACTGAGATACTGCCGTTCCTAAGCGTGATGCTGGGCACGCCGATGGGGAAGGGCATAGCTAAGTGGCTCGGCCTCACGGACGAAATGGTTAAAGTGCTCTCGCACTCTGGCTAACCCGTATGTCTGAAGGGCCTGAGGGGGCCCGCCTCCCTAAGGCGGTCGTTAAGACGCCCAGGAACGTTAGCCGCGGCCTATTTGTCGCGAGGACCAGGCGGGGGAGGGGATTTAGCCTAAGTGAGCTTAAGGAGGTTAACCTTAGCGCGAAGGAGGCCAGGAGGCTGGGCCTCTACGTGGATGAACGCAGGAGGTCGAAGCACCCGGAGAATGTAGAGGCTCTAAAGAGGCTGCTAAGCGAAGTAGGGCTCCCTTAACTCAAGCGCCTCCCTAAACTTCTGAACCGCCCTATCAAGCGCCCCCTCAGCCAGCTCGTCCAATACCGGGACGGCGTTGTCCTCCCTCATCAGGCACGGCTTTATCCTGCCGTCGGCAGTTAGCCTCAACCTATTGCACCCCATGCAAAACCTTCCGTGAAGCGGCCTAACTACCTCCACCTCCTGCCCATTGGGCAGGACATACTTGCGCCTGTTCTGCAGCCCCCTAAACACTATCTTCGAGGCTAGCTCCTCCAGCCACTTCTCTATACTCGATAGATCGGCGTGAAGCTCGTCATAGATTTTCGACGACGCCCTGCCCAGCCTCTCTAGCTCTATGAATTGCACTACGGCCGGGACCTTGGACGCGAAGTCTATGAAGTCCTGCACCTCGTCCTCATTGACCCCCCTGAGGACCACCACATTTAGCTTGATGGGATCGAGCCCTGAGTCTACTGCCTCCCTGAGTCCATCCTTAACCTCGCTGAGAAGGTCGCAGCCAGTTATGAAGCGATAGCGCTCAGGCCTTAGGGACGGCACGCTCACATTTACCCTCTTAAGCCCGGCGTCGGCCAGGCTCGACGCCAGCTTGGCTAGCAGGACGCCATTGGTAGTCATGGAGACCTCCACTATTCCGTCGAGTGAGGCGGCCGCCCTCACGAAGTCCACCACGTCGCTCCTGATGAGCGGCTCCCCGCCGGTCAGCTTGACCCTATCTATCCCTAAGCTCCTGGCTGCCTTAAGTGCCACCTCGAACTGGGGGAGGGTCACTTCAGGCCCGCCCTCAGAGGACCCTTCGCGGTGACAGTATATGCATTTGAGGTTGCACGCCTTAGTAATGGAGACTCTGAGGGTCGTTACTTTCCTGCCGTACCTATCCATGGCCACGCCGCCTCACCTAAGCCCCCTGACCTCAGCTATCAGGTGGCCGGCCTCGGGAAGGATCAATTTAGTTAGGGCCACCTCTACTGCATCGGGGGAGCCCGGCAGTAGGAACACGACGGACTTACGGTACACCCCCGCGTCCGCCCTGCTTAACATGGCTGCTGAGCCCACCCTTTCGAAGCTCAGCTTCCTGAAGAGCTCGCCGAAGCCGGGAATGCGCTTTTCAAAGAGCGGCGTGACGCTCTCGATGGTTAGGTCGCATGGGCCCAGCCCCGTCCCCCCGCTAACAATCACTACATCAGCTCCGCCATCAACGGCGTCAGTCACCTCCTTAACTATTTTGGACGGATCATTGGGGACCAGGCAGCGCTTAATTACTTCATGGCCAGCCTTAGATATGAGGATCGACGCCACTTCGCCGCTGACGTCGTCAACGGGCCCCCCTCGCAGCCTCGCCTCGTGCAGCTTAGTGCTCGTTACGATGACGGCGAACTTGAGCCTCGCCGGTCCAGCGGCCCTATGCCTCTCGACCATCGACACTTCTGTCCACCTTGACCTTACTCTCCACCCTCACTGAAGCAATTTCAGTGAGTGGGTACTGCCCGCCCTCGTCCTTCTCCATCTTCTTGACCATGTCCCAGACTGTTAAGAGGGCGATGGAGGCGGCCGTAAGGGCCTCCATCTCAACACCGGTCTGGGCCACCGTCCTGACCCTGACCTCGACCTCTACGTGTTCATCGCCCAGCCTGAACTCCACGTCGACGCCGGTCAAGGGGATGGGATGGCACAGCGGTATGAGTTCGTGGGTCCTCTTGGCGGCCATTACTGCAGCAAGCTGGGCGGCCGTAAGCACGTCCCCCTTCTCCACGCCTCCCTCGGCTATGGCCTTGACGGTCTCCCTCCTAAGCTTAATCAGCCCCCTGGCCACGGCCTCTCGATAGACCTGGGGCTTCTTGGTAATGTCTACCATCCTAACTGGCACTTCGCCCCCCTCCGTACAGCTCGAAGACCTCGAATGCCCTCTTAAGCACTTGCACCCTGGGGTCCTCCAGCCTCGCCCTCAAGATTCTCACGCGGCCGAACTGCTTCTCCTCTAAGAGCTTCGCGCGCTTCAGGGCCTCCACGTGGATGGCCACGGCTGTGTGATTGAGCTTCGCGCGCTTAACCACCTCTGAGATGTTCAGCTCCCCGGCTGCCAGTAGGACCCTTAGTACCCTGACCCTCCCTCTAGACGACAGCACCTCCTCCAGCTCCACACCTCACCGCCCCCTTAACGAGGATTCTAGCAGGAGCTCTAAGTGGGCGGCCTCCATACCAGCTAAGTTCATCAGCGTAGTCCTACCGCCACGGCCACACACCACCTTAGAGTATATGAGGCCAGCCGCGGCTAAGCTCTTGACTATTGACCATAGCCTCGTGTGCCCCCTGGGCTCCTCCCCGAGCGCTCTGCACAAGTCTACATACTCAGCCTCCACCTCGCCGGTTGAGACGTAGGCCTTTCCAGTCCTCCTCAGTGCCCTGGCTATGGCTAGTAGGAGGAGCCTCTCGTGTCCCGTGAGGAGGGAGAGGGACTCTCGGCTGAAGGACGGACTGAGCTGAGCGTAGGCTGCCCTCACGACGTCTGGGTTGATCGCCTCCTCCCCCCTGCCTTCAGCGATCTTACCAGACCACCAAAGGAGCTCCAGAGCGAACCTAGCGTCCCCAGTCCCGAGCCCATCAGCTCCGGTTAGGTCGGCCACCAGAGCTAGTGCCTCCTCGCTCACGGCCCCCTCGACGAAAGCCTCGCTAGCCCTCTGCCTCAGGATGTCGAGGATTTGGCTTGAGGTGTAGGGGTCGAAGTAGATCGCGCCCTGCCATGAGCTGCTGGCAACGCTGGCGCTCAGCTCGAGTAGCGAGGGGTGGCTCCTCGAAATTAAGATGAGGCTGAGCCTCTCCGGGGCATTGAGATGTTCTTCACAAAACCTAGTTAGCGCGTAGAGCGGGCGCTCCCCAGCGCACCTCACTAAGTAGTCCACCTCGTCTAGCGCCACTACGAGGAAGGAGTCTTGGTCATTTAGACCCCTCCTCGTTAATTCAAGGAGCTCTTGGGCCGAGAAGCCCCTCTCCGGCAGGCTGGGCAGCACGCGCTGAGCTATGCGCTTAGCCACGACGAAGAACGTCCTATCCTTGTAGCAGTTCACGTGGACGTACCTAATGTCGATGCCGCGCCTACGTGCAAGCAGTTCAAGGAGGGCCCCGAACCTTTTCGACGTGGCAGTTTTGCCGGTGCCCACTCCCCCCACTAGCCACACCTTCACTGAGGAGCTCCCGGGATGTTTTAGGAGGACGCTGAAGAGGCTGGCTAACTTCTCAAGCTGGGCCTCTCGATGTGGCAGGCTCATGGGTACGTAGTCTGGCGAGAGCTTGCTCTCGTCTTTAAACAGCCTACTTCGTGGAGTAGCCAAGTCCTCGAGGCCGGGCTCAGCTCCAAGCCCCAACTAAGCCTCTCCAATAAACAGCTCTAAAGTGGCTATTTAAATGGCTGCGTGGCGCACTAATGGGCGGGCGTATGCCGCCCCTAGTGCTAGTGACCACCAAGCCGGGGAAGGAGGGCGTAGTTGAGGAGGAGATAGCCGACTGCCTCTATCGCTTAGACCCGGCCGTAAGGATTGAGCGCGCGGGATTCAGGGGGGTGCTGAAGGTGTACACAAGCATCCCCTCGAGGGTCGCGGCGAAGGCCATAAAGAGGTGTTGGATAAGCCATATCGGGAGGGCGGTCCCAGTGGACGTTGTTATGAGGCGCCCAGACTTGAGGGCAGTAGTGGAGGCCGTAATCGAACTAGCGAAGGGCGTTAGCGGCTCAGTGGCAGTTAGATTCGTCAAGCGCGGAGGTCGATTGGGGTCGACTAGCCAAGTGGAGGCCGAGGTGGGTAGGGCATTGAAGGAGAGGCTGGGGCTAGGGATCGAATTAGAGGACCCCGATTACGAGGTCAGGGTGGAAGAGCTAGAGGAGGAGGTCTTGCTGTCGCTCCTAAGTCGCGAAGACCGGGCGGCCCAAGCTAGGCCGTGGCCCCCTCGCCCCCTCGCTGACGACACCTACAGCAATGCGTCCTTCAGTTAAGTGCTTAGTAAGCATTTAAACTCGAGGACGGCCTCCAGCCCTAGAGCTACTAACGTCCTTTCTAAGAAAAGCTCTTTAGAGGGCTCGGCCCGATATGAACGGTGGCCGATTTGTCTGCCGAAGTGGGCCTGAGGGGCCTCGTTGAGACAACGAGGGGCCTCTTTAAGATGTACTTCTCCATGGTGAGGGCGGCGATAGACATGACCAGGGTGGGGATGGATAGTTATCTGAGCTTGTGCGAGACCTTCCTCCGCCAGCTCCTACCCTCTGAGGGTTACGAAAGCATAAGAAGGACCGTGAGCACCTTCATTGAGTCGCAGGATAAGCTGCTTGAGAGCTTCAAGAAGCTCCTTGACGCCTTCGAGGAGCAGCAAAGCAGCGTCTTCGATAGAGTAGCTGAGCTAATTGGCATCACGCCAAAGAAAGAGAGGCCGTCGGCTTGAGCCAGGGCCACTTAGTTTAGTGGCGAGGCCCTTACCTTTTTCTCCCCACTAGGTCGAAGCCAAGGATCGTGCTTGAGAAGTGCAGTACTTCAAAGAGAGTGCCTACGGTCTTGACGAGGGAGCCGGGGCTAGGGAACCTCTTAAGTAGCGACCTAACCTCCTCGGCGTACCTCTTACTCACATTTCGCTCAATTAATGCAACTATGAGGTCCTTAATGAACTGCGGGGCCTCAGAGTTAACGTCCCTAACTGCTATAATTCCCCCCTCCTTCAGGACCCTCCTAGCTTCAAGGAGAGTTTGGAGGAGGTGAGGCTCGCGAAGCGAGTAGGAGAAGACCACTAGGTCGAAGGCCCCGCCTCTAAAGGGCAGGGCCCCCTCGTCGCCACGCACCGCGCGTGAGGACCTACACATGTACAAGCTCCTATCGACGCCCACTATGGTCGCGCGCGGAAAGGCCTTAGAGAGCCCCCTCATTAATAGCCCGCTCCCACAGCCCACATCCAGTATTGAGTTGGCTAATATGAACCTCCTCAGCTTAAGGGCGAGGTTCTCGTACCACCACTCAAATTTCTCAGCCCACCTTGCATAGCGGATAGCCTCGGCCTCTAACAAAGCTTATCAGCCCGCATCCTACAGCGTTGCAGATGAGAAAAATGCTTAGCGGCCCAGACCTATCTAGCGAACTTGAGAAGACCATCAAGACATACAGCGACTTTCTCAATAAGCTCTTCAGCATAAGCACGTACTTTAGGGGCCTCACGTGGGATGAGCTCAGGGACTCCCTCGCCGTAGCTATACTAGTACTCGCAAAAGTTTGGTACATGAGCGGCG
>JAWAOK010000003.1:0-49311 GCA_038894875.1 Candidatus Nezhaarchaeales archaeon | reverse complement strand
CTGCTGAGAACCCGCCCCAATTGCCGTTGCGTAATAGCCCGCGTACGCACCGCTAGGCTCAGTCATGAATAGCTTAGGCCCAGTCTTATCTACTCCAGCTATGAGGAAGGAGACGCCAAAGGGCCTAACGCCTGCGTGTTGAGTGTAGAGCTGCTTCAGGTCGCTTATTCGCCTAGTTAGCATCTCTATGTCTATCGGTTCGTCATAAATTAGCCTGTTTATTTGGGCCTCCACACGAGCCCTATCGATGAGTACCCTGCCGTCAGAGGCTAGGCCAGCGTAGGCGACCCCCACATGCTCGTCTATCTTCCATATCTTCTCCATTGACGAGGGGTCCACGAGGGGGAGTATCTTCTTCTTCTCTACGGCTAGTACGACCCCCTCGACGCACTTGACCCCCAGCGTCGTCCACCCCCTCCGAACAGCCTCGAGGGCGTACTCTACTTGGAAGAGTCTCCCGTCTGGAGAGAATACGGTGATGGCCCTATCGTAACCAAGGCCTGGCGGCGCAAACATGCGCTCCCTCCTCCCCCTAAACTAAAGCCTAGCCGCAGTTGAATGGACGCCCAGTCGTTAATAAATGTATTATTGCTTATAGCGAGGCTCCTTGCTCGGCCCGCGTGATAGGCCGCCCGAGGGCGCTGGGCCACTATCGCGCCGAACCGGCTCGCGACGGGGCTAGGGTGAAACATCGTCCCTGCGCCAAGGAACGCCATCCCAACTTATAGCTCCGCGACCCCAAGCGGATGGTCGAGGCGCCGCGAGCGAGGTTCTGAAGGAGGGGGCGCCCGCAGCCGCTAGCCTTTCCTCCTCCCGGTTCTACGCGGGGCTATGTGCCCCACCTTAGCTCCGGGAGGGGCGCCCCTCCCCGAGGGCGTGCTGCCAGTTGGGTGGGACCCCCCTCCGTGAGGATGGGCGTAGGGGCTCATGGCCTTGCCCCTCACGGTCGGGTACTTCCACGCCTTAACCCTCGAGAGGTGGTACTTCTTCCCGGCCTTTAGGAGGGGCTTCTCGATCCTGCCTCCGCCGGCCACTATGCCTATCGTAGCTCTGCACAGCGGGCTGAGCTGCTTGAGCTCCCCCGAGGGCAGCTGGATGACGGTCTTGTCCGGGGCGTGAGATACGACAACGGCGTAGGTGCCCGAGGACCTGGCTAGCTTGCCCCCGTCCCCAGGCCTAACCTCCACATTACACACCTGGGTGCCCTCAGGCACGGCCTTCAGCGGCAGGATGCACCCTACCCTCAAGGACGCTTGCCCCCCCACCTCGATGGTCTGCCCCACCTCCAGCCCCTCCGGTGCCACCATTAAGAACTCCTCCCCACTCTCGAGCACCACCCTAGCCACTGGCGCCCCCCTGCCTGGGTCGTGGAGGATCTCCACTACCCTCCCCACCTCCTTGCCCTCGGAGCCCACCGCTAAGCTCGGGTACTTTACGTCCCCCACCCTCTTCCAAGAGGGGGACCTGAACACTGACCCTCCGCGGCCCCTACGCTGGACGAGTAGCCGCTTGCCCATTAGCCAGCCCCTCGGTAGCGAGCCGCGCTACAATATAAAGGTATGCAGCCCCTAAAGTAGGCCTAGCCTAGACGCCAGGTCTGAGGCTTTGTGCTCTGGGGACAGCTTAACGTAAGCCTTCTTCTCGCCCTTGGGTGTGATGCAAGTGTTGACGCGCTCCACCTTAACATCGTAGAGGGCCTCGAACGCTCGCTTAATTAACGGCTTAGAGGCCCTCCTATCGACTATAAACGTGAGCTCATTATTCTTTTCAATCCTCGCGAGCGCAGCCTCAGACACCACCGGCCTAACTATGACCGCGTTGAGGTCCATCGAGCTAGCAGCCCCCGGCCAGCTTAGCCAGGGCTGACTGGCTATATATAGTGAGCCTCCCTGGGACGCCTCCGGGGGCGAGGTGCACCACGGAGAGGTTTTCGACGCGCACCACGTCCACCCCGGGGAAGTTCCTGAAGGCCCTCCCAGCCCCCCTGTCCTGGCCCAGGACGAGGAGCAGGCTCTTGGGCTCCTTGTACCTCCTCCCCCTCATCTTCCCCTTGCCTGCCCTAACCTTAGTCCCCTCCTTGGCCCTCTCCACGTCGCTCCATAGCCCGATGCGCTTGAGGAAGGACCTAGCCTCTGCCGCCGTCGATATGGCCTCGACTTCGTCGACGACGACTACCGGCAGCCTTACGTCCGCGCCCAGCCTATGCCCCCTCGCCTCCACCAACCCCCTATCTGCCGTGGCGGCTATGGCAGAGGCTATCGCGAGCCTCCTCTCCTTATCGTTGACCCTCTCCCTGACCACCTTCTCCACCCTGGGCGGATGGGCCCTCCTGCCGCCCACTGTCATCGGCGCTAGGGCGGCCCTAGAGCTCCCCTTGACCCTAGGCACCCTGGCCACCCCGTACCCGACCCCCCAGCTCTCGGCGGTCGTCCTCTTCCCCGCCATCACGTCCCTCCCCTGCGGCTGGATCCTGGCAGTGAGGGCTGCTAGGAAGGCCCGCTGGATGACGTCCGGCCTGACGGGGGTCTCAAACACTAGTGGCAGCTCCACCTCGCCCACCAGCCTCCCCTCGAGGTCGTAGAGCGGGGCCGTGAGCGGCAAGCCCTAGGCACCTTGCTTAGACTCTAGGCTTATGAAGGCTACCTTCGGCGCCCCCTCTACAGCCTTTACCTTGGGCCTAATGGCGTACCTCAGCCTAACCAGCTGCCCTCTGGGGCCGGGGACGGACCCCTCAATTAAGACGTAGTCCCCTCTGACCAGTCCGTAGCCCACGAACCCTCCCTCGACCTGCACCTCCTTGGGGTCGCTGCCCATCTTAATTATCCTCTTGTTGTACTCAGTCCGCTGGTGGAAGCCTAGCTGGCCCGGCCTAGGCACCGTAAACATCATGCTTGGGTGCTGCGGGCTTATGGCGCCGACCTTCCTGTACCCCTTGCGGTGCTTATGCCACCTAGGCATGATCTTTACTCCGTGGCGCTTGACGACTCCGGCGAACCCCTTGCCCTTAGTTATGGAGACCACGTCCACGAGCTGCCCCTCGCTGAATACCTCAAACACCCTCACCTCCCTCCCCAGGATGGACTTAGCGTACTCCAGCTGCTCCTCTATGGAGCCTCCGGCGATCTTCACCTCAAAGACCTCAGGCTTCTTCTTACCGACACCCGCTCTCCTAGGCATGGTGCACACCAAGGCCCTTAACTCCACAATTTCCTTAGAGACCTCCCTTAGCCCCTCGACCTCGCCCGTCCCCTTGGGGAGCGGCTTAATGGTCCTGGCCAGGTCTTTGGGCAGCTCCTTGGCTAGGCACTCTGATATCGACTTAAGCCCAGACGCGCCCCTCCCGTAGGCCCTGATGCCGAGAACGTAAAGAGGGGGGGCGTCGAGCACCGTCACTGCCCTCACTACTTCCTTACCGTATAGAGGGGACGTAGGCCTATTCTCGACAATTACTACGTGCGTCATCCCCGCCTTGTAGGCGGCGAAGCCAAGCAGCCTGGGCGGCCCCTCATAGCTAGGCCAGGACCTGATCCTAGGAACTACCCTCCTGGCCCTTACCCTGGGGTAGTATGCTAGCGACCCCCTCCTCGGCTGATGTACCCTCCTCCCCAACCCTACCACTTACGCCTAAACTTCGGATAAGGCTAGCCTCAGCCACGGTAGCTCGAATATAAGCTTTAGTGGCTCGAGAGGAAGTTGATGACGGCCAGCGAGGCGAGCAGGGCCTCCTCAGTCCTGACCGTCCTCACCCCCTGGTTTGGTATGAAGTTTACCGTGAGCTCCGCCACGTCGCTAAGCGAGAGCCCCTCCCGCTTAACTATCTCCGCCAGCCCCTCCCTCGGCGAGCCGAAGAGGACTAGCGTGGGCTCCCTCAGCCTCTCCCTCAGGAGGGGGAGGGCCTCGTCCAGCGGGAGGCCCAGCCTCGACGTGGCTAGGACGAAGCTGTAGCCGCAGTCCTTGACCACCTCGCCCAAGCCTCTGAGGTCCAGCCTGGCCCTAAACCCGAAGTAGAAGGGCACTTGCCCTCGGTCCACAAGGGTGGCGGCGAGCCCCCCTCCCTCCTTAACTATCTTGACCACCACTCGATCCCCCGGCCCCCCTCTGCCGCTGACCTCTATTGGCCTGTCGAGGCCAGCCTCGACGATTAGTAAGCCCCGCCTACACTCTACGACCACCCCCTCCCTATAGGAGGTGGGCGGGAGCTCAGCGACCCTAGACTCCAGCGGATGGTTGGGGGCCCCTAGCGGCGGCAGGGCGCCCACGTACTTGAACTCCGGCCTCAGCGGGTACACCAGCCTCCTCAGATACTGGGGGCAGGCTAAGTAGTTCAAGAGGTCGACGAGAAGCCTCGCGTCCCTGTCGAACCCCTCCGCGTCGCGGTACACCACGACCTCCTCCACCCTAAAGATGGCGCAGGCACGCCCAATGATTCCAGCCCTCAGCGTCTTCTCCCTCAGCCCAGGGGCCTCGCTGAGTAGGCTCGCTGGCAGGGCGACTCCTAGTTTGCTGCGCCTTGGAGGCGGGGGCACGAGGATGTTGCGCGGTTAGGTTCTTATATCCCTAAAGCCCAACCCTAACTAGGGCCTATGAAGAGCTTGCCGAGTGTTAACCAGGCGGGATGACAGTCTATTCATGCTCTGAGGCCCCAGGGGGCTAGTCCTTGAGGTATGTATCGCCGAGGGCTAGGGCGCTGGGCCCCTCAATGATAGGGGAGGCAGTAGTGCTAGGCCCCTCCATAGTGGGCGAGGGTTGCCTCATCGAGGACTTCGTAGTGCTGGGGCACCCAGCTAGGGCGAAGGTGCTGAAGCTGCTGTCCTCGGCGCCAGCGTCCGGGGCGTCCTTGCCCACCCCATCCTTAGATGAACTGAGTGAGGGGGCCAAGCTTGGGAGGGGGGTGGTCGTTCGGAGTGGCACAGTAATTTACGAGGGGGCTGAGCTCGAGGACGGCGTCGAGACTGGCCACTTCGTCCTAATACGCGAGGGCTGCAGGCTGTCCAGCGGAGTGAGGGTCGGCAGCGGCGCAGTACTTGACGGCTGCGTTAAGGTGGGGGCTGGCACCAACATCCAGTCCCGCGCCTTCCTACCCCCGGGGACGGTCGTAGGCGAGCGGGTATTCATAGGGCCGGGCGCAGTGGTCACGAACGACAGATACCCTCCTAGCGGCAGGCTGGTGGAGACGGTCATAGAGGATGAGGCGGTAATTGGTGCTGGCGCCATTCTAATTGCTGGAGTCAGGGTAGGGAGGCGGGCGGTCGTGGCAGCGGGCGCGGTCGTCACTAAGGACGTTGGGGAAGGGGAAGTAGTGGCGGGCTGCCCGGCCAGGAGGCTAATGGACGTCGAGGAGTATGAGCGCAGGCGCGAGGCATACGTAAGGGCGGGGGCCACGGGCTAGACGTCTAGGAGGAGCTGGGCGACGTACCTCTCGTCCACCCTCCCCACCCTGATTAGGGCGTAAGTGGCGGCCTTAACCTCTGTGCGTAATTCGTGGCGCTGCTGGTCGATGGGCTCGCCGTACGCCAGCGCCCTAAGCTTAATGACACCCCCGTGGCGCTCAATGCTGACCTTGAACTCGCTAAAGAGCATCCTCTTGATGCTGGCGCGGGCCAATAGCTCGTTGAGCCAGTTTACGAGCAGCGCCTCCTCATCCTCACCCTCGACCTCAATAGCCACCCCTTCAACTGGCCTGACGCGCGACAGGTCACTCATTACGCTAAACATGGCCTTAGCGGCGTTCTCAAAGGCCTCCTCTAGGGTAGAGCCGTAGCCCCTCACGCCAACGTCAGCCGTAGTCTCGAAGAGCTCGTAGTCTGGCACGCGACGTAGGGAGCCCCTCAGCCTTTTAACCTTTAAGTCAGGGCAATTGGCTTGAAGGGCTGCGCATACTTTATACCGTCAGCCCAGTTGCGCATACCTCTAAGGTTGATTGAGAGCGCCGCTCACGCCGCTAGGGGCTTGCCGGCCCTAAGGACCCGCTCGGCCATCGTGAGTAGCGAGCCCCGCCCCTCGCCTACGCGACACGGCCCCATTGCACGCTCCGACAGCCGCCCATCAATGAAGGGCCGAGAGCTACTGAGGCACTTTTGAGGAAGTTTGTCAGTACGCCATCACTTGCTTAAGCTAGTTAAGATGAGAATTGCAATTAAGGAGCTCCGATGAAGATAAATTAAATGCGAGCTGGGTCGACCCCGACTTTAAAAACTTTGTGCGAGCCAAGCGCGAAGGGCTCTGAGCTGAGGGTATTGGCGCCGGGGGTGGGATTCGAACCCACGCGCTCCAAATGGAGCACTGGCTCTCTCGCCCATGGCTGGCTGGGCTCCAGGCCAGCACCTTGGTCCACTCGGTCACCCCGGCTGAGCTATTAGGCCAAGCTCAGGTTGTTTAACCTTTGCGCCCCGCTTGCTCGCTGAGCCCTCCGGAGCTGCCGGGCAGGCCTCGGCTGTCAACCGCGGTCCCGGTGGCTTTATTACCTGGCCTGGCCTCCTCCACAAAGGCGCAACAAATGTCACATTCAGAGGCAGAGTTCAAGCATATAGTCAGGGTCGCTGGAGTAGACGTGGATGGGTCGCTCAAGGTAGTCCACGGACTGGCGACCATTAAGGGCGTGGGGGTCAACCTCGCCAAGATGATATTGAGGGTGGCGGGCATTAGCCATGAGATGCGCATGGGGTACTTGACTGAGCAGCAGGTGAAGAGGATCGAAGACATATTGAAGGACCCCCTTAAGTACGGCATCCCGGCCTGGGCCCTCAATAGGCAGCGCGATCCCCGCACCGGAGCCGACCTCCACTACATAGGCGCCGACTTAGAGTACGTGATTAAGAGCGACATAGAGCTGATGAAGAGGATTAAGTGCTGGAAGGGGCTGCGCCACGCCTGGGGCTTGAAGGTGAGGGGGCAGAGGACTAGGACGACTGGGAGGAAGGGCATGGCCGTGGGGGTAACTAAGAAGCCTAAGTAGGCGTCTGAAATGGGGGACCCCAAGAGGATACGCAAGAAGTGGAGGGGGCCCAGGCACCCGTGGAGGAAGGAGGTCCTTCAGAAGGAGCTAGAGATCCTCGGCCGCTATGGGCTTAGGAACAAGAGGGAGCTGTGGAGGGCTGAATACGTAGTGGGGAGGATGAGGCTCCAGGCTCGTAGGCTGCTGGCGGCCGCTAGTGAAGAGGGGAGGCGCGCGCTAATTGAGAGGCTAGTCAGGCTGGGCCTCCTGCAGCCAGGCGCCACTCTAGATGACGTCCTAAGTCTCGACGTTACCGACTTGCTAGAGCGTAGGCTTCAGACGCTGGTCTACCGAAAGGGCTTGGCGAAAACTATACATCAGGCCAGGCAGCTTATAGTCCACGGGCACATAGCCATAGGCGACCAGGTGGTCTCCTGCCCCGGCTACATAGTCCGCCGGGACGAGGAGGACCTGATCTCCTATGCCCCCCAGAGCCCATTTAATTCTAGGCCTCCTACATAGCGGGGGTGGCGAGCTACGTCATCGTCTAGCACTGGGCTCAAGTGGGGCATAGCCCACATATACTCCTCATTCAACAACACCCTCATCCTCATAACTGACATCACCGGGGCAGAGACCGTGGCCAAGGCCACCGGGGGCATGGTAGTAAAGGCGGATCGCGAGAAGCCCTCTCCCTACGCAGCCATGCTGGCGGCTGCTAAGGCGGCCCAGCAGGCCTTAGAGAAGGGGATCAACGCAGTCCACATAAGGGTGAGGGCCACTGGGGGCAGCGGCCCCAAGACCCCCGGGCCGGGGGCCCAAGCGGCCATCAGGGCGCTGGCTAGGGCTGGCCTGATCATAGGTACCATAGAGGACGTCACTCCGATCCCGCACGACCACGTGAGGAGGCCGGGCGGGCGCAGGGGGAGGAGGGTGTAAGGGACGTGTCGCTAGAGATCAAGCCCCTAGAGGTGGAGCCATTCAGGGCCAGGTTTATCGTCCGAGGGGTGGGGGTGGCCTTCGCCAACGCCCTCAGGAGGATAATGATTGCTGAGACCCCGTGCATGGCGATCGATGAGGTGGCCATCATCGAGAACTCCTCAGTCCTCTTCGACGAAATCCTCGCCCACAGGCTAGCCATGATACCGCTGACGACCCCTGAGGGTAAGTACGTGCTCCCGAGCCAGTGCAGCTGCGGTGGCAGGGGCTGCTCTAAGTGCCAGGCCAGGCTATACTTGGACGTCAGGTGGGAGGGAGAGGGCGTGATGACGGTCTACTCCGGGGACCTAAAGCCCGAGGACCCCGAGGTGGCTCCGGTGTTCGATAAGATACCCATCGTCAAGCTAGCCCCAGGGCAGAGTGTAGTGCTCGAGGCCTACGCCACGCTCGGGCTCGGTAAGGACCACGCCAAATGGCAGCCCACCTCAGCCTGCGCTTACAAGTACTTACCCATAGTAGCGGTCGACGTGGACAAGTGTAACGGCTGCGGGAAGTGCGTTTCCAGCTGCCCTAAGCAGCTGCTGAAGCTTTCTGAGGGCTCAGTAAGGATGACGAGGGTCGTCGACTGCTCCCTCTGTATGGAGTGTGAGGAGGCCTGCGACTCGAGGGCCATTAAGGTAGGCTGGGACGAGTCCTCCTTCGTCTTCCTCGTAGAGACGACCGGCACGATGAAGGCCTCCAGGTTGATGGTTGAGGCGGCGCGCGTACTCAGGTCCAAGGCGGAGGAATTCATCCGAAAGCTTGAGGCGCTGGGGGGTTAGCTTGGAGCTGGGGGCTACCAATCCTCAGCTTAGGAAGCTCGTGTTTTACTTGAGGAAGTCGTGGAGGGCCCATGGGGCCAGGATCTGGCTCGACCTGGCCAGGCGATTGGCTAGGCCCAGGAGGAAGAGGGCGGCTGTGAACATTAGCCGGATTAACCGCTACACCTCCGACGGGGACGTAGTGGTCGTGCCGGGTAAGGTGCTTGGGGCGGGCGCGCTTGACCACGCCGTCACCGTCGCGGCCTTCTCCTTCAGTAAGTCCGCTAAAGAGAAGATTGTCCAGGCGGGGGGCAAGTGCATAGGCATCCGGGAGCTAGTGGAGAACAACCCCAAGGGGTCAGGGGTCAAGATCATAGGGTGAGGGCCCTGTCGCTCGTCGTGGTCGACGCCTCCGACCTCATTCTCGGCAGGCTGGCTAGCCACGTAGCCAAGATGTTGCTGAACGGCAATCGCGTGGTAGTAGTTAACGCTGAGAAGGCGGTGATCTCAGGCTCTAAGCAAAACATAGTTGAAGAGTACAAAGAGTACGTCCTATCCAAGAGGAGGCTAAAGAACCCTACGAAGGGCCCCAAGAAGGTGAGGAGGCCGGACCTCTTAGTCAAGCGCGCGATTAGGGGCATGCTACCTTACAAAAAGGCGAGGGGGAGGGAGGCCTACAAAAGGCTCAGGGTGTACGTAGGCGTCCCTGAGGAGTTTGCCGAGCACCCTAAGATTAGGTTTGAGGACGCCGAGGCCTCTAGGCTAGCGCTTAAGAGGTACATGTACGTGGGCGAGCTCTCCTCCCTCTTTAGCCACGGGCCCAGCCAAGGCTCAGCCTAGGAGGAGTTATAAGCTACCCCTCCCACAGTCAAGGCGGGTGCTCGAGACTGACTAAGCAGGTCCTACTAGTCTCAGGCAGGAGGAAGACCGCCGTCGCCAGGGCTGTGTTTAAGCCCGGCAGGGGGAGGGTCTTCATTAACGGCATCCCGCTGGAGATATATCAGCCCGAGCTAGTGAGGCTGAAGATCATGGAGCCGCTACTACTGGCCGGTGAGGAGTACCGCAACGCCGTCGACATTAAGGTTGATGTGAGGGGTGGGGGCATCATGAGCCAGGCCGTGGCCGCGCGCATGGCAATAGCCAGGGGCCTAGTCAAGTGGTTCGAGAGCCCCGAGCTAGAGAAGGCCTTCCTAGAGTATGATAGGCACATGCTGACTGGCGACCCTAGGCAAGCGGAGCCCAAGAAGCCGAGGGGTAGGTCGGCTAGGGCCAAGAGGCAGAAGAGCTACCGTTGAGGGACCGGTCTTGATAATACCGGTCAGGTGCTTCACCTGCGGCCGGCCCATAGGGCACTTGTGGGAGGAGTTCAAGCGGAGGGTCGAGGCCGGCGAGCCCGCCGGCAAGGTCCTTACGGAGCTGGGGCTGGAGAGGTACTGCTGTAGGCGCATGCTCCTAAGCCACATAGAGGCCATTGACGAACTGCTGAAGTTTAGGAGGCCGGGGTACTGAGCCTAATAGCCCCCTGAGATGCGTCCCATCAGACCTCCTAGGTGTGCCCCTTGGAGACCTCCATCATTATAGAGGTGGCCCGCGCGAGAAAGGTCTTCGACAGCCGAGGTAGGCCAACCATCGAGGTCTACGTAGAGACCTCGTTGGGGGGCGCTGGCCGCTACTCAGCCCCCTCAGGGGCTAGTGTAGGGTCGCACGAGGCCCCCGCCTTTCCTAGGGGGGTGGACGGGGCGCTCAGGGTGTTTAGGGAGGAGGTGGCCCCGAGGCTCATAGGAATGGACGCCTCTGACCAGCGGAGCGTGGATGGGGCGCTGAAGGAGATCGACGGGACCCAGAACTTCGCTAATATCGGGGCCTCCCTTGCTATCGCTTGCTCTATGGCAGTTGCCAAGGCCGCGGCCTCCTCCCTCGGCCTGCCGCTGTACCGGTGGCTAGGGGGGGCGCTGGCTTACAGGATCCCGACCCCCCTGGGCAACGTCTTGGGGGGAGGCAGGCACGCGCCAGCTAGGTCCCTAGACATTCAAGAGATCCTAGTGTTTCCGTTAAATGCCTCAACGGTCACTGAGGCGATAATGTTGAATGCTGAAGTGCACCGCAGGCTCCCCAGCCGGGTGGCTAAGGTAGACCCCTCCTTCGCTGGAGGGAAGAACGACGAGGGCGCCTGGGTAGCTAGGCTAAGCGGGAGACAGGCGCTCGAGGTGGTTAGAGCGGTCTGCGACGAGGTGGCTGACGAGTTCGGCTGCCGCATGGGGCTGGGGGTGGACCTGGCCGCGTCGTCGCTCTGGGACCGCGAGGCCAAGGTATACAGGTACGAGGCGGAGGGGGTGGTTAGGACGAGCGAGGAGCAGCTCCACTTCATTAGGCAGCTCGTGGACGACTTCGACCTCCTCTACATAGAGGACCCATTCCACGAGGACGACTTCGACTCCTTTGCCCTCCTCACGAAGGAGCTCTCTCCGCGCATCGTGTGCGGCGACGACCTCTTCGTCACGAACTTAGAGAGATTGCGCAGGGGGATTGAGAGGGGGGCGGCCAACGCCATCATAATTAAGCCAAACCAGGTCGGCACGATCACCGACTCCTTCGAGACCGCGGCCCTGGCCAGGTCGAGGGGCTACGTCCTCGTGCCCTCCCACCGCTCGGGGGAGACCGAGGACGAGGCCCTGGCCCACATAGCGGTAGCACTATCGTCCCCCCTCATTAAGACTGGAGTCGTTGGTGGGGAGCGGACGGCCAAGCTCAACGAACTCATAAGGATATCTGAGGGAGCGGGCCTAAGCTACGCACCCCCCCTCGCCCTTTAGGTTGAGGGGAAGAAGCTTTAATTTAGTCGCTGTAGTGCATGACGCGGTTTAAATGTCAGACGCAGAGGGGAAGGAGAGGGAGGTCGGGGAGCAGAAGCTGGACCTACTCATCCCCCTCGAAGTCTACTTAGCAGCTGGCCTCCACATAGGCACCTACATCAAGAACAGGCTCCTCAAGCCCTTCATATACAAGGTTAGGCCGGACGGCCTGTGCGTCATAGACATAGGTAAGATAGACGAGAGGATAAGGGTGGCGGCTAAGTTCATAGCTCGCTACGAGCCCTCGAAGGTCGCTGCAGTGTCGTCGAGGCAATACGGCGTCCCCTGCGTCCTAAAGTTCTGCCAGCTGACGGGGGCCCGCCCCTTCACTGAGCGCTTCATCCCTGGCTCATTCACTAACCCCAGCCTGCCGACTTACGTAGAGCCGGACGTCGTGATAATAACTGACCCCAGGGCTGACGAGCAGGCCCTGATAGAGGCCTCTCAAGTAGGGGTGCCCGTCGTGGCGCTCTGCGACACCGACAATGAGATTAAGTTCGTGGACTTAATAATTCCAGTCAATAACAAGGGGCGCAAGGCGCTAGCCCTCACTTACTGGCTGCTGACTAGGCAGGTCTTGCGCGAGAGGGGCACCATCCCTCCGGACGGCGATCTGCAGGTGCCCCTAGAGGAGTTCGAGGCCAAGGTCGAGGAGGGGGCCGAGTCGGCTTGAGGAAGATGAGGAGGCCCGCCGTAGCCGGCTACTTCTACGAGTCAGACCCGAAGGCCCTGAGGGCTAGGATTGAGGGGTGCTTCCTGTCTAAGCTCGGGCCCGGCAAGCTGCCTAAGGTGGCTACCGACGGCCCCAGGAGGATCAAGGGCCTCGTGGCCCCCCACGCGGGCTACATGTACTCAGGGCCCGTGGCCGCCCACGCCTACCTCGCCCTGGCTGAGGACGGCATCCCCGACACAGTGGTTATCATCGGCCCGAACCACACAGGCTGGGGTGCAGGCATCTCAATGATGGCAGATGGCTGGTGGAGGACCCCCCTTGGTGACATAGAGATAGACTCTGAGCTAGCTAGAGCGATCCAAGAGAGAAGCGAATTGATAGCCATTGACGAGGAGGCTCACTTAGGCGAGCACTCCATAGAGGTGCAGCTACCCTTCCTAGCTTACCTATACGGCACGAGGGTTAAGTTCGTGCCCATCTGCATGATGCTCCAGAGCTATGAAGCCTGCGTCGACGTGGGCAGGGCCGTGGCCTCGGCGTCGCGAGGGAGGAATGTTGTCATCGTAGCCTCCAGCGACTTCACCCACTACGAGAGCCAGGCCTCGGCCGAGGCTAAGGACAGGCTGGCCATTGAGCTCATTGAGCGCCTAGACCCAAAGGGGCTACTGGAAGTCGTTGAGTCGAGGGGGATCTCCATGTGCGGCCCGGGCCCCGTGGCGGCCATGCTGATAGCCTCCTCCCTCCTGGGGGCCACGTCAGCTAAGCTGTTAAAGTACGCCACGTCGGGGGACGTCACTCACGACTACTCATCAGTAGTGGGCTACTCCTCCATATTAGTGGCGTAGCGGTGGAGTCGTTGGGCAGCCTAGAGCGGAAGCTAGAGCACATAAGGATCTGCCTCGAGAGGAACGTGGAGTCGGCTGGGCTCAGCGCCGGGTTTAGGGACGTGTACCTCGTCCACAGCTGCCTGCCGGGGCTGGACTTAGATGAAGTCAGCCTCGAAGCCGAGTTCCTAGGCAGGCGCTTCTCTGCCCCAATAGTTATATCTGCCCTCACCGGCGGCCCGCAGCTTTCTACTCACATAAACGAGTCCCTAGCCCGAGCCTCTCAGGAGCTCAACATCCCGCTTGAGCTAGGCAGCCAGCGCCCGGCCATCGAGGACCCCTCACTAAGGGAGTCGTTCAGGCAGGTCAGGGACTTAGCCCCCGACAGCTTCATAGTGGCCAACGTCGGGGCGGTCCAGGCGGCGTCCAAGGGGATAGAGTTCGTCAAGGAGGCCGTGGACATGGTGGAGGCAGACGCGGTGGCGATCCACCTCAACCCGCTGCAAGAGGCGGTTCAGCCAGAGGGGGAGGCCTGCTTCAGAGGGGTCCTGGAGGCAATCAGGAGGCTCTCTGACCAAGTCGGGGTCCCAGTGATCGTTAAGGAGACGGGGTGCGGCGTAGCTCGCGAGGAGGCTGCCGCCTTAGAGAGGGCCGGGGCCTCCGCCATTGACATAGCGGGCGCGGGGGGCACGAGTTGGGGCGCCATTGAGGCATACAGGGCGCTCGGCCGCGGTGACGAGGAGGGCTACCAGCTCGGCATGGCGTTTAGGGACTGGGGGGTCCCGACTGTAGTTAGCATCGTTGAGGTTAGGCACTCCACGCGCCTGCCGATAATAGGCTCAGGGGGTGTGCGCAGCGGGGTGGACGCGGCCAAGGCGATAGCACTAGGAGCGGACCTCGCCGGCATGGCCCTCCCCCTGCTCAAGCCAGCCCTAGTAGGCAGCTGGGCGGTCGTGGAGGTCCTGAGGAGGACGATGAGGGAGCTTAAGCTAGCGATGTTCTTAACTGGCTCAAGGCGCGTCGAGGACCTGAAGAGGGCGCGCGTTGTGGTCACTGGAATGGTAGCCGAGTGGCTCAGGGCTAGGGGGCTCGACGTATCTGCCCTAGCCCTACGGGGCTAGCGATGGGTGAGTATGGCCTCCACCATCCCCACCTGAACGGAGTCGACCCTAGCGAAGCCCACGCGCTCGAACTGGACGAGGGCCCCCGGCTCTAGCTTGGCGCACCCCTCCTCAGCTAGCCCCTCCTCCTCCCTGAGGCTCCCCTCGTCAACCTCCCCGTCTTTAAACAGCCTCTGGGGCACAATTAACTTAGCCCTGACGTGGCTCTTGGCCGGGACCCACTGCACCTTAGGGTCTATCAGGTCCCCCCCGGCGTACTTCGCGTAGGCCACGTCGCCGTCCTCCTCCACCTTAACGTTGAAGAGCCCCATGAGCCTAAACACTCCCCCCTTGAGCGCCTCTACGTCCCGCGCATCGACGTACACCTCGGCCACCCCTCCCTTGGCCTCGACCCTCAGCTCCCGCCACCCCCTCTCTGGGAAGCTCGGGTGGAGCTTCACCCTCACGACCTCGACCTCAGGGGCCCCCCTGATGACGAGCAGCTTAGGCCTCGGGACAAAGAAGTAGCGATTGGCGATGGGGTCCACCACCTTCCTATTGTAGGAGCTTAAAAGCTCCCAAGTAATGAGGGCGTTCGCCCTGCTCGGCCCTATGTCTAGAATGAGCCTCCTCACGGCCTCTGGATGGACCCCCCTCCTCCACAGCCCCCTCAAGGTGGCGAGCCTAGGGTCGTCCCACCCCTTAACTAGCCCGCTGCGGATCAGGGGGGCTATTCTACGCTTCGAGAGCGGGGCCCCCTCCATGTTTAGCCTGCCGAACTGTATAGCCACCGGCTTGGTCCACCCCATCGCCTCAAAGATGGCCTCCTGAATGTCTACCCTAGCCTCAAACTCAATGGACCTCAGTATGTGGCTTACCATGAGCTCGTGGTCCTCTACCGCGCAAGCGAAATCGTAAGTGGGGTACACGCAATACTTCGTCCCCTTCAGCGGGTGGGGGTAGTCTATGATCCTCAGTATAACGGGGTCCCTATAGGCATAGTTCCTCGCCCTCATTGAGGTCTTAAGCCTGAACACCACCTCGCCCTCCTCGAAGGCCCCCTCGAGCGCCTTGTCGAACAATTCGAGACTCTCCGAGGCGCCTCGGTAGCGGCACGCACACTCCTCCCCCAGCCTGCGCCTCCTCCTGAGCTCCTTAAGCGGGCAGGTGCATGCGTAGGCCTTTCCCGCCCAAATTAGCCTCTTGGCCACGCTGTACATGAGCTCCATGTCGTCCGAGACCACCTTCTCCACGTCCCACCTGACCCCTAGCGTGAGTAGGTCCTGCCTTATCGCCTCGTAGAACTCTAGCCTCTCCTGCCTCGGGTTGGTGTCCTCAAACCTTAGGACGAAGTCCCCCCGATGCAGCTTAGCGTACTCGTAGGAGAGGACTGCCGCCTTGGCGTGGCCTAAGTGCAGGTAGCCGTTAGGCTCAGGGGCGAACCTCGTAACTACCTTGCTGAACCCCTCTGCCTTCGGCAGGGGCGGGAGGGCCTTGGCCTCGGGGCGGGCCGCCTCCTCAAGGAGCTCCGGGTACTTGCCCTCAAGCAGCCTCCGCTGCTCCTCTAGGCTTAGGGCGTTGACCTCCTCCACCACCCTCACTATGCTCGGCATCAGCTCCCTAAGCCTATCCCTAACGCCAGGCGCCTCAGCGAGGAGCTTTTTAACTACCGCCTTGACCTCGGCCCTCCCCCCGTGGGTCACGGCGTTCTTGAGCGCGTGCTTCCTAACTACCTCCTCTACCTCCACGCTCCAGCCCAAGCCCCCACCTCCGTCCAGCCGCCCCATCCCCTCACTGCCCGGCCCGCTGAACGAGCGTCTCGTAGTTTACGCTGGACAACACTCAATTTAAGTTTGGCGAGGCCGTGGACTGGGTAAGCAATATATAGCCCTCGCCCCATAGCTCTCTGCGCCTATGAGTTGATGAAAGGAGAGGAGGCGTGAGCTTTGTCCAAGCCCTTCTACGTTAGGTTTGAAGTGCCCCCCGAGCTAGCGGAGAAAGCCTACGAAGCGATAAGGATAGCTAAGGACACTGGCAAGATAAAGAAGGGGACTAATGAGACGACCAAGGCCACTGAGCGGGGGCTGGCTAAGTTAGTGCTAATAGCTGAGGACGTGGACCCGCCTGAGGTAGTGGCCCACCTGCCGCTCCTCTGCGAGGAGAAGAAGATACCGTACGTCTACGTCCCCAGCAAGGACAAGCTAGGCCAGGCCTGCGGGATCGAGGTGAAGGCGGCGGCGGCGTGCATAATAGAGCCTGGGGAGGCCGCCGCGCTAGTTGAGGAGATAGTCAAGAGGGTGGAGGAAGTGAAGGTTAAGGTGGCCGCGCCAGTCAAGGAGGCGCCGCCGGAGAAGCCGAAGGTGAAGGAGGAGAGGAAGGAGGAAAAGAAGCCAAAGCCGGAGAAGAGGGAGAAGGCGAAGGAGAAGGCGGCTGCAAAGAAGTAGCTGCCTCGGTCCTACTTAGGAATGAGCTTCCTGGCCTCTCTTTCTGTCTCCCTGAGCATCAATATGTCCCCGACTCTAACGGGCCCCTTGACATTCCTAGTCAAGACCCTGCCCTTATCCCTCCCCTCGAGTATCCTACACCGCACCTGTATAACCTCCCCAGTGACTCCAGTCCTGCCTATGATCTGCATGACCTCCGCCGGCGTGGCGTCGTCCGAGCTGGGCTTGCTCACGCCCCACCTCCTCCGGCCCCCACACTATAAGCCTTCTGCGCCCGGCGCTAAGCTTAAAGATGGGGAGGGCTAGGCTGTGGGGGTCGAGGATGATAAGGGCTGCTAAGTGCTCCTTCTGCGGCTCAGAGATAGCGCCCGGTGAGGGGATAATGTTCGTCAAGCGGGACGGCACGGTGCTACACTTCTGCTCTAGCAAGTGCAGAAAGAACATGCTAAAGCTGGGGCGCAAGCGAACGAAGCTGAAGTGGGCCAGGGGGACTAAGGGGGCCGCTAAGACTGAGGCCAAGGCCTAGGTGCCGCTATGGAGGCCACCCTCGTCCTAGTGAAGCCCGATGGAGTGGTCAGGGGCCTAGTCGGCGAGGTCTTGAGGAGGATCGAGGCCAAGGGGCTTAAGATAGCAGCGCTAAAGATGAAGTGGCTGACTAAGAGGGAGGCCGAGGAGCTTTACGCCGTCCACAGGGGCAAGCCATTCTTCGAGGAGCTAATCGCGCACATAACCTCGGCCCCCCTGGTAGCTGCTGTGGTGGTGGGACGGGGGGCTATCGAGGCCGTTAGGAGGATGGTGGGCTCGACCGACCCCTTGAAGGCGGAGCCAGGCACCATTCGCGGAGACCTCGGCATTTCGTTAACTAAGAACGTAGTCCACGCATCCGACTCTGCTGAGAGCGCCGCCCGAGAGATTAGGGTAATCTTCAGTGAGAGTGAGATATACGAGTACGAAAGGGCCGACGCTGAGTGGCTTAAGTGAGGCCCCTCCGTGGGGAGGGTTAAAGAGCGGGGGCCGCTACTAAGCGCTCGAGGTGCGAGCGTGAGCAGTAAGGGAGGCTACGTGAGGTCGCCAATAGTCTGCGTCCTTGGCCACGTGGACGTGGGGAAGACGCTGCTGCTTGATAAGGTGAGGGGGACGGCGACTATGTTCAGGGAGGTTGGGGCCATGTCCCCGCGGGCCTAGCCCGCTGGGTGGCAGACCCAACACATAGGCGCCTCCTTCCTCCCGTGGAGCGCCCTGGAGAAGATCTGCGGGCCCCTGCTCAAGGGGCTCAGGGTAGAGATCAAGATACCGGGCTTCCTAGTCATCGATACGCCCGGGCACGAGGTCTTCGTCAACCTCAGGCGGCGGGGGGGATCGATAGCGGACATCGCCATACTGGTCATTGACATCTTGAAGGGGTTTGAGCAGATAACCTACGAAAGCCTTAGGATATTGAGGGAGAGGAAGGTCCCCTTCGTCGTAGCCGCAAATAAGGTAGATAGGGTGCCCGGGTGGAGGCCGCGGGAGTACGCCACCTTCGTCGACTCATTCAAGCAGCAGAGCCCCGAAGTCCAGCGCCGCGTCGAGGAGCTGACCTATAAGATAGTGGAGCAGTTCTCTTACGAGGGCCTCAGCGCCGAGCGCTACGATAGGGTCAGGGACTTCGCTAAGACGCTGGCCATAGTGCCCACGAGCGCCCTCACGGGCGAGGGCATACCAGACCTGCTGCTCGTCTTAGCTGGGCTGGCTCAGCGGTACTTAATCAATAAGCTCATCGCCTCCCCAGGGCCCGCGAGGGGGGTCGTCCTTGAGTGCCGCGAGCTACCTGGGCTGGGCTCGGTCGCTGACGTTATAGTTCATGACGGCGTCCTTAGGCGCGACGACATAGTGGTGCTCGGAGGCCTGTCCGGTCCCATAGCCACGAAGATTAGGGCCCTACTCCTGCCCAAGCCCCTCGACGAGATGAGGGACCCGGAAGATAGGTTTAAGCAGGTTGACGAAGTTAGCGCAGCCGCTGGCGTCAGGATCGTGGCCCCCGGACTGGAGGAGGCCGTGGCCGGCTCGCCGGTCCTAGCGGCGACTGGCGAGGGGGAGGTGGAGGAGCTTAAGAGGGCCGTGGCCGAGGAGATGGCTAGTATAAGGTTCTCCACGCAGGCCGAGGGCGTAGTCGTCAAGGCCGACACCCTGGGCTCGCTAGAGGCCATGGTGTCTAAGCTCAGGAGCCTCGGCATACCCATTAGGCTAGCCGACGTGGGCCCCGTCTCTAAGAGGGACGTAGTGGAGGCTTCGATAGTGAAGTCTGCTAACCGCCAGCTGGGGGTGATCCTAGCCTTTAACGTTAAGCTCCTGCCAGAGATTGAGAGCGAGATTAAGTCGAGGGGGATCCCAGTCTTCCTAAGCAACGTGATCTACAGAGTCTTTGAGGACTACCAACGGTGGGTCGAGGCGCTGAGGGAGGAGGAGAGGCGCAAGGAGCTTAGGGAGCTCGTCCTCCCTGGGAAGATTAGGCTCCTGCCTGGCTACGTATTTCGACGAAGCGACCCAGCCATCGTCGGCGTCGAGGTGCTCGCGGGCAGGATAAGGCCCGGGTACCCGCTAATGAGGGAGGATGGCAGGCAGGTGGGCGTCATCATGCAAATCCAGGACAGGGGGAAGCCCATTGAGGAGGCTGCGCGAGGGCTGGCCGTCGCGATCTCGATCAAGGGGGAGGTCATGGTCGGTAGGCAGGTCAAGGAGGGGGACGTGCTCTATACTGACGTGCCCGACCACCACGCAAAGGTGCTGCTCACTAAGTACCGGGGGCTACTCTCGAGCGACGAGGCGTCCCTCTTAGAGGAGATACGGAGCATTAAGCAGGGCAGGGGCGAGCGTAGTCATGTTTAAAACCTCCCAGCCTCACTCGCTGCCTCGAGGGCCCTTATGTCCTTCAAGCTAGTAATCTCCGACCCGAAGACGGGGCTGGCTAAGCAGATCACCGTGGAGGGGCCCCAGGCCCGCGCCCTCATAGGCTTGAAGATAGGCGACACAATAGACGGAGCCCCCTTCGGCCTACCTGGCGTTAGGCTTAGGATCACTGGCGGCAGCGACCGTAGCGGCTTCCCCATGAGGAGCGACGTACCGGGAGGGGGGAAGCACAGGATCTTACTCTCCGGGCCCCCTGGCTTCCACCCCAAGAAGGAGGGGATGAGGAAGAGGGTCACGGTGAGGGGCAATACCATAACCGAAGACATAGTCCAGATCAACGTGGTTGTGGAGGGGTGAAGTGGTGGCTGGGGCTGGCGCGCAGGCTCAGGCAGCGGCCTCTCAGGCGCTCCTAAACATAGGCACGACCGGCCACGTGGACCACGGCAAGACCACCCTAGTCTGGGCCCTCTCTGGGGTGTGGGCCGCTAGGCACTCTGAGGAGCTACGTAGGGGGATCACGCTTAGGCTGGGCTACGCGGACGTGGTCGCCCTGAAGTGCCCCCAGTGCCCCCCTCCTCAGTGCTACACGACGCTCCACTTGGCCGGCGGGTGGAGCTGCAGGCACTGCGGCTCCCCTCTTCAGTTCCTTAGGAAGTTTAGCTTCGTGGACTGCCCCGGCCACGAGATGTTAATGGCCACCATGCTCGCTGGGGCCACGCTAATGGACGGCGCCCTCTTAGTCATAGACGCCACTGCCCCCTGCCCCCAGCCCCAAACTCGCGAGCACCTAAAGGCCCTGGAGATCATAGGCGTCGAGAGGATAGTAATCGTCCAGAACAAGGTGGACGTAGTGCCCAAGGAGAAGGTGCTGGAGAACTACAGGCAGATACTAGACTTCATTAAGGGGACGCCGGCCGAGAAGTCCCCCGTGATTCCGGTCTCGGCCCTCCACTCCATCAATATGGATGCGCTGCTCCAGGCGATAGACGAGTTCATTCCGACGCCCGCCCGCGACGAGAGCAGGCCGGTGCGCATGCTCGTAGCCAGGTCCTTCGATGTCAATAAGCCCGGCACCCCCCCAGAGGACATTAAGGGCGGCGTCCTCGGGGGCTCCATAGTGCAGGGCGTCCTGAGGCTTGGCGACGAGGTGGAGATTAGGCCGGGCCTGAGGATCGAGAGGGCCGGCGGGAGGGTGGAGTACGAGCCGATATTTACTGAGGTCGTTAGCTTGCGTGGGGGGGACGTAGAGCTTGAGGAGGCGAGGCCCGGGGGCCTAGTGGGCGTGGGCACCACGCTAGACCCCTCCTTGACTAAGGCCGATGCCCTCGTGGGCAGTGTGCTAGGCCGGCCGGGCACCCTCCCTGAGGTGCTCTGGGAGCTAGAGCTGGAGACGTGTCTCTTCGAGAGGGCCATCGGGACCGTCGACCAGGTGAGGGTTGAGAGAATCAAGCCCAACGAGCCGCTCTTACTAAATGTGGGGACCGCCACGACCTCCGGCATAGCCAGGCCTGCGTCTGGGGACAGGGTCAGCGTGAAGCTCAAGAGGCCCGTGTGCGTAGAGCGAGGGAGGAGGGTGGCTATAAGCAGGCAGATAGGGGGCAGGTTTAGGCTGATAGGCTACGGCGTGGTAAGGTGAGCGTGAGGCGCACGGTGAAGGTGGCCCTCGACTCCAACTTCCTGATACTGCCGATGGTGAGGAGGATAAACCTAGCTAGTGAACTAAATAGGCTACTCGCCGTTAACTACGAGCTCATCGTCCCACGCTGCGTAGTCGAGGAGCTTAGCAGCCTGGCTGATCGCGGCTCCCCAGCTGAGAGGAGGAGGGCGCGCTTCGCCCTAAGGCTAATCGATGAGCTGAAGGCGGAGGTCGTCGACACCCCTCGCGGCGCGGGCGTCGATGACGCCATACTCCAGGGCGCCTCGGCGTGCGGGTGGGTAGTGGCCACGAACGACGCAAAGCTCAGGTCCAGGCTCAAGGAGCGCGGAGTGCCTGTGATTTACCTCAGGGGGGGCAAGAGGCTGGTCCTGGAGGGCCGGCTCGACTGGGCCCGGCTAGAGACCGGAAATTTTTAAGCCGCCCCTCCTTGAGGTGTGAGGACCCCATGTGTATTACGTGGTTGAGGTCAGCGACATAGTCAGGATCCCTCCGGACAAGTTCCGTAGCCCCCTAGAGAAGGCGGCTATGGAGATCCTGAAGGAGAGCTACGAAGGCACGCTCAACAAAGCGTACGGAGGGGTCCTAGCGGTCATTGACGTCAAGGTGTCGCGCATAGGGAAGCTCATCCACGGCGACGGGGCTACGTACCACCGCGCCGTGTTCACCCTCCTCACCTACAAGCCCCTCGAGCAGGAAGTGGTCGAGGCTGAGGTGACCGAGGTGACCTCCTTCGGGTCCTTCGTGAGGCTGGGCCCGCTCGAGGGCCTCATCCACGTGTCCCAGGTCGCCGACGACTTCATTACGTACGACGGAAAGCGCGGCGCCCTCATCTGCAAGAAGACTAGGAGGGTGCTTCAGAAGGGGGACGTGGTCAGGGCTAGGGTGGTCTCAGTAAGCTTATCTGGAGGCAGCTTCCGTGGGTGTAAGGTCGGGCTGACCATGAGGCAGCCCTTCTTAGGAAAGCTCGAGTGGATTATGGAGGACGTTAAGAAGTCCAGGCCAGTTAAGGACGTTAAGGTAAAGAAGCAGGCTGGTGTCAGCGGTGAGTAGGCGGGGCTCTAGCAAGCTTAAGGCCTGTTTGAAGTGCAAGTCGCTCGTCCCTCCGGAAGTGGAAGTGTGCCCTACGTGCAGGGGGACGTCCTTCTCGTCGGACTGGAGCGGGTGCGTGAGCATCATAGACCCCGAGGGGTCTAAGGTGGCCCAGCTACTAAACATAACTAAGCCTGGGCGCTACGCTCTGAAGGTGCGCTAGGCCTCATGGAGGCCCTGAGGCTGCCCGAGCGCTTGAGGCCGGTCCTCAGCAGGCCCCTGGGCAGGCTGCTCAGGGGCGGGGTCGAGGAGGTGTACGCCTCCCTCAAGTCCCTCGTACAGGAAGTCCGCCCCCCGCGGCTCGTCGCCGTCGGGGATGTGGTGGTTGAGGACTCCTTAAGGCACGGGCTGAGCCTGGACCTGGCGGTGAGGGACTTCAAGACTAAGAGGCTCCCGAGGGAGCCCTCCTCAATGGGGGGGTTCAGGGAGGTGGTTAGGGTCAGGAACCCAGCCGGCCACATAACCGCTGAGGCACGCAGGCAGATCGCCCGCGGCCTTGAGGAGGGGGGCGGGGTCTTGATAGAGGTCGAGGGGGAGGAGGACCTCCTAGCCATCCCCTGCGTCCTCCACGCGCCCATAGGCTCTGTGGTTGTCTACGGCCAGCCAGACGAAGGGGTAGTGGCCATAGTGGTTAGCGAGGGGCTGAAGGCCTTCCTCGAGTCCCTGCTGGACGCCTTCGAAAAGGTTAATTGCGCGGGCGCCTGTCTCGGTGAAGGTGCCCCCAATGAGTAGTCAGCCGCACCCTGCCTCGATAAAGATAGAGGAGGTGCGCGAGAACCCGCTGCTCAATAGGAAGGAGGTCCTCTTCACCCTGCTCCACGAGGGAGGGGCCACGCCGGACAGGTGGACAGTTAGGCAGACGCTGTCCCAGCTGCTCAAGGCCCCGCTCGACTGCGTCATCGTGAAGAGGCTCTCAACTAGAGCCGGGTCCTGTAGGACTAGCGGGCACGCCCATGTTTATGAAACTAAGGAGGAGGCGGCGATGGTGGAGCCTCGCCACATTTACGTGCGCAACCTCCCCCCGGAGGAGAGGGCTAAGGTAGCTAAGGTGGCGAAGGAGGCCAAGAAGGAGGCCGAGGGGAGGAGGGGTGTAAAGGGGGGCAAGAAGGGAGGTAAGGGAGGCTAGCCATGTACAGGTACATGGCTGAATTTTGGAAGAGGCCTAAGGAGGGAGTCATCGCCGAGGAGTACAAGCGCAGGTTGATGGAGTGGAGGAAGCAGCCCACGGTCGTCCGCATAGACAAGCCCACTAGGATAGATAAGGCCAGGAGGCTGGGCTATAAGGCCAAGCTGGGCTTCGTAGTCGTCAGGGTCAGGGTCAGGCGCGGCGGGCTTAGGAAGCCAAGGCCTCGGAGCGGTAGGAGGCCCAAGAGGATGGGCGTCCACGGCTTTACTCCATGGAAGTCGCTCAAGCAAGTGGCCATCGAGAGGGCGCTTAAGAAGTACCCCAACTTATGGGCCCTGGGCGCTTACTGGGTCGGTGAGGACGGCCGCTATAAGTGGTTTGAGGTAGTGCTCGTGGACCCCCACCACCAGGCCATTAAGTCAGACGAGGAGGTCCAGAGGAGGCTCCCCCTAAAGCTCACAAGGACCTAGGAAGCCTTATCTACTTAGGCCTCGCACTGGCACTGAATGCACCCCTCCCCTCAAGAAATAAGCTCGATGCTCAGCAGGCTCGGCGCCTCACAGAAGGAGGCCGCCGTCTACCTAAGGGCCATAGACGACGGGTCCATAGGCCCAGGGGAGGTCTCTAGGATGCTAGGGGTGGGGGAGGAGGAGGCCAAGCTCCTCCTAGAGGAGATGGTGGCCAGGGGCCTCCTCAAGCCTTGCGACGGCGCCTACGAGCCCTCTAAGCCGAGGGACGCAGTCTCCTCCCTCCTTAAGCTGAAGGTTAGTGAGGTGAACCTCTTCCTGGAGCGCCTGCACCAAGACGCCTCCAGGCTGCTAGCCCTCCTGGACCAATACTACGCTGAGCATAGGGAGAGAGTGAGGCCCGGCCCCCTCCTGGAGCCCCTCGAGTCCATAGAGGCCATGGAGATTAGGACCGTGGACATGATCAGTAGCGCAATTAGCGAGGTGGACATCTTCACGGCGGGCTTCGGGTGGCTGGACAAGGTGATAGAGGCCATCTACGCAGCGAGGTCAAGGGGGGTCGCGTTCAAGGTCTTAATGAGGGTGGTGGACGAGGCCTCGAGGGAGAACGCTAGGAGGCTGCTGGAGGCGGGGGCCGAGGTGAGGTCGCAGAGGAAGGCCTGGTGTCCCCTGAGGGGGACCATAGTTGATGGGAGGCGCCTAGTCTTCTTAATATGGGCTACTGAGCGCAAGACGAAGTACTACAGGCCACACTACACTGAGAACGAGGGGGTGGTGATGGTGTTTAAGGAGGCCTTTGAGAAGCGCTGGAGGGAGGCCGTGCCAGTAACTATCGACAGCGTCGGTGGCTAAGCCTTGAGCCAGGCCCTCCTAGAGGCCTTCGCTCACGCTACTGAGGACCCGGGCAAGGTGGCCCAGGCCATGCTGAACCTACTTCCTCCTGAGTTGAGGGATGAGGGGAGGATCAGCTACGAGGAGGTGAGGGGGCACTACGACAACCCGATACTGATCCTCAGGCTTAGGCTGCAGGGCCCTGAGGTGGAGGCCTTGCTAAGGTTCTTGGCTGAGAGCATGAGCGAGTCGGACAAACTCTCCCTAGGGGCCACCCTAGGGCTTAGGGTAGATGAGGAGGGCCACTTGTACGTACGCTTTGACAAGGCCTCGGCCTTCAAGGGCGAGGTGAGGTTGGCGGATAGGGGGGAGGCCATTAGGGTCAAGGCCCTCATACCCTCGCGCGGGCTCGAGCGCCTCAGGCCCCTCTTAGCCGAGGTAGGCCTCATTAAATGAGGAGGCGCTACGTAGACCTGAACGTCTCAGCTGGCGTCGACCTGGGCCTGCTGCGCCACCTCGGCTGGAGCGCGGTCGCGGTATCGGTCGAGGGGGCGAGGGCCGAGCCCCCGAGCATCGAGGGGGCGCCGAGCGGCTTAGTCGCCGTTCGGAGGCTCACTCTGACAAAGCTGCCCCCCAGGCGGCTGCTGCTTAAGGCTAGGAGGGCGTTCGAGGTAATCGCGCTCAGGCCGCTCAGCATAGAGGACGCTAGGGTTGCGGCCAGGAGCGGCTTGATAGACCTAATCTCCCTCCCCGGGGGGCCTGGGTGCTTCAATGAGGGGGTGGCCAGCCTGATGGGCTCGAGCGGCACTGCGCTCGAGCTCCGCCTCTCCCCCCTCATAGGCGCTGGCTGCCCCTCCCACCTACTATCGGCGTTTAGGCGCTGGTACTCCCTAGCCAAGGGCGAGGGTGTTGGCGTACTCTTCTCCACTGGAGCTTCGTCCTCCCTCGAGGCCAGGTCCCCCAGGGACTTAGCCGCCCTTGCCTCCCTAATTACGCTAGACGCTGAAGAGGCGACTGAGGCCCTCTCTAAGGTCCCCTGGGCCCTCATTGAGCAGGCCCTCTCTAGAATGAGGGGGTACGTGATGCCGGGGGTCAGGGTGGTTGGGGGCCAAGGCTAGGGACAGGCGCCGATACCTAGCGCTGTGCGTTCACTCTGAGGCGGAGGGACTAAGGCCCGTTGACGTCTTTGAGGAGCTGAAGAGGGTGGTGGCTAGGCTCCACGGCGAGCAGGGCCTCTCGCTGTGTTCGCTCGCCCTCGTTTCTGAGGATCCGCTAGTGGTGAGGTGCTCGCATAGGTACGTGCACTTAGCTAGGTCTGGCGTAGCGGCGCTAAAGGAGGTGGGCGGGCGCGCCTGCATGGCCCACGTCTCCAAGTGCTCAGGGACGCTGAGGAAGCTAGTGGAGGGGCAGGCTTTTTCTAGGGCCCCCCCTCAGTAGGCTGGGGGATGATGAGGCCTTTGCCCCAGGCTGCAGAATAGTCAATGATGTCCTCGCGACGAGCAGACCCCTAGCGAAGAAGTTTTGAGCCGACGCGCCCGCCAACTGCTGAGGAGCATGAGCCTTGAGACCTCAATAGCTGGGCTAAGCCTGAGGAACCCCTTCATGAACGCCTCGGGCGTGCTTAGCTCGACCGCCAGCCAGCTCAAGCGCATCGCTGAGGCGGGCGCGGGGGCGGTCGTAACTAAGTCGCTGAGTCTAGAGCCCAGGGAGGGCTACCCCAACCCAGTCGTAGTTGAGCTCCCCTTCGGCTACATAAACGCCATAGGCTTGGCCAACCCAGGCCTCGACTCCTTCGCTAAGGAGCTCAGTGAGCTGGGTGAGCTGGGGGTCCCAGTCATATTCAGCGTCTTCGGCTCGAGTGTTGAGGAGTTTGCGGAGGCCTCGTTTAGAGCTGAGGAGCTGGGGGCGGCGGCAATTGAGCTGAACCTCTCCTGCCCCCACGCGGGCGGCCTCCTGGCCTTCTCGCAGGATCCGAAGCTGGCCTATGACACAGTGGCCAGGGTCAGGGGGTCGACGTCCATACCAGTCTTTCCAAAGCTCTCGGCCGAGGCCAGCTTAATCGACGTAGCCAAGTCAGTGGAGCGCGCGGGGGCCGACGGAGTGACTGCCATCAACACCCTGAGGGCTATGTGTATAGACATCGACCTGCGCCGCCCCAGGCTATCGAGCACGTTCGGGGGCCTGTCGGGGCCAGCCATCAAGCCAGTGGCGGTTAGGTGCGTCTACGAGCTGTACAAGGAGCTGAGCGTGCCAATCATAGGGGTGGGGGGCGTGTCGAGCTACGAAGACGCCATCGAGCTCCTGTTGGCGGGGGCCTCGGCCGTCCAGGTGGGCTCAGCCTTAGCTAAGCACGGCCTCGGCCTCTTTAGAGAGCTGGCCGATGGCGTGAGGGGGTACCTAGAGAGGCACGGCCTCTCCTCAGTCAGGGACCTCGTGGGCCTAGCCCACAGGGGGTAGGGACGTGCCGGCCGCCAGGGTCCTAAAGGTGGTGGAGGAGGGCGCCGGCGTGGCTACGCTGCTCCTTGAGGCTCCCAGCGTTGCCGTGAGGGCTAGGCCCGGCCAGTTCGTGATGGTGTGGCCCAAGGGGGGAGAGGAGGTCCCCATGAGCCTCTCGTCAGCGAGGCCCCCGGCCCTCGTGTCCATCACCGTGAAGGAGGTGGGGGAGACCACGAGGCTGCTCGTAAACTCCAGGCCCGGCGACGTGGTCGGCCTCAGGGGGCCCTACGGCAGGGGCTTTACGGTGCCAGCCCCAGGGTCTGTGTCGGTGCTCGTTGGAGGGGGGGTTGGCGTAGCCCCTCTGATCTTCCTAGCCGAGGAGATAAGGAGGGCTGGGGGCAGGGCCGTGGGCCTCATGGCAGCGCGGAGCTCGAGGGAGGTGGTGTGCAGGGATAGATTGCAGAGGGCGGTTGAGGAGCTCCTCATAGCTACTGACGACGGCTCGGAGGGCTTTAGGGGCCTTGCGCACGAGGCGCTCGAGCTCCTCTTGGCTAGGGTGGAGGCGAGCAGGATCTACGTATGCGGCCCAGAGCCCATGATAGTTAGGTGCATGGAGGTTGCGCTCAGGCACGGGGTCGACCTCGAGGCGAGCTTAGAGAGGTACATCAAGTGCGGGGTGGGTCTCTGCGGCGCTTGCGCAATTGACGGTAGGCGCGTGTGCAGCGAAGGCCCGGTCTTTAGCTTAGCTGAACTCAAGGAGCTTAGGGAGCTCGGGGTCTGGAGGAGGGACCCCTCTGGCAGGAGGGTGCCAGTGGCACAGGCTTTATAGCCTCCCCCCGCTCCGTCTTTAGCGAGGCGGGTGCCATGCCGAGCCACGGCTCGCTAACTAAGGCGGGTAAGGTCAGGAGCCAGACCCCCAAGATACCTGCGAAGCCGCGCACGCGCCCCTTCCCGAGGGCTGGCTTTAGGAGCAAGTACGTTAGGCGGGTGCTGAGGCCCTCACTAAAGCAGGAGGCCCCCTCCCCCGCCTAGCAGCCACCCGCCGCCCCTAGGGGAGCATGGTGTTTGGAGGAGCTCGGCTACTGGGGCAGAGCCCTTAGACTGATTAAGAGCGCGGGAGCCTCGATTTACGATAGGGTCCGCGTGCGGAGGGGCCGCCTCTCCCTCGAAGGCCTCCTAATGCCCCCCGCCGACCCCTCCGACGATAGGTTCGTGGTCCTAAAGCTAGACAGCGGGTACAACATCGGAATTAGGGTCGACGAGGGGGCGGCCGTCGAGCTCTTGGCCAAGGGCTCCGCCCACCACCCCTCCCTCCCAGAGGTGGCTATGGAGGCCAGGGGGGAGCTCCCGAGGGTGTCCATCATAAGCACCGGGGGGACCATAGCTTCTCGGGTCGACTACGTCACTGGGGCCGTCTACCCAGCCCTCAGCGCTAGGGACCTATACAACGTAGTCCCGGAGCTGGGCGAGATCGCCAACATAGACGCCGAGGTGTTGATGAGCATCCTCAGCGAGGACATGCGCCCTCCGCTCTGGACGGAGATAGCTCGGTCGGTCGCCTCGAAGATCGAGAGCGGAGTCGACGGCGTGGTGGTCACTCACGGCACAGACACCATGGGCTACACGGCCGCTGCGCTGAGCTTCGCCCTCCAAGACCTACCCGTGCCCGTCGTACTCGTGGGCTCTCAGAGGTCCTCCGACAGGCCCTCCTCCGACGCCGCAATGAACTTGATGTGCGCGGTTACCGTCGCCTCGAGGGCCCCCTTCGCTGAGGTGGTAGTAGTCATGCACGGGAGCGTTAGCGACACGTACGCCCTAGTGCACAGGGGCACTCGAGTTAGGAAGTGCCACACGAGTAGGCGCGACGCCTTCAAGTCGATAAATTGCCCACCGCTGGCCAAGGTGGAGGGTGGTAAGGTGGAGCTGCTCTCGAAGCCCCTGAGGGACAGGGACAGGAGCCGGAGGGTGAGGCTGAGCGCTAACTTCGAGGAGAGGGTGGCCCTCGTAAAGGCCTACCCGGGGATGGACGGCTCACTCGTGGACCACCTAGTCAGCAGGGGCTTTAGGGGCCTCGTGCTCGAGGGGACTGGGCTCGGCCACGTCCCCCACGCCATATTCGACTCGCTCAAGAGGGCCATAGACTCCGGCCTAGTGGTAGTGATGACGTCCCAGTGCCTGTGGGGGAGGGTGAACATGAACGTCTACAGGACTGGGGTGGAGCTCCTGAGGATGGGGGTGCTGCCGGGAGGGGACATGCTCCCCGAGGTAGCGCTCGTCAAGTTGATGTGGTGCCTAGGCCAGACGAAGGACGCGGAGGAGGTCAAGAGGCTAATGCTAACTAACATAGCCGGCGAGCTCCAAGATAGGACTCAGTTCAGCAGCTACCTAGGGTGAGCCATTGTCTGGGGGGCTGGACTATGAGTCCCTGGGCCTGAGGGTGGGGCTGGAGCTTCACCAGCAGCTCGACACCCGCCACAAGCTGTTCTGCAGCTGCCCCACGAGGCTCAGGGACGACGAGCCCGACGTAAGGTTCCTTAGGAGGCTTAGGCCCACTCAGAGCGAGCTGGGCCAGGTGGACGAGGCCGCCCTCTTCGAGTTTAAGCGCGGCAGGAGCTACCTATACGAGGCTTACGACGACACGGTCTGCCTCGTGGAGATGGATGAGGAGCCCCCCCACGAAGTCAACCCGGAGGCCCTAGACGCGGCCCTGGAGGCCGCCCTCCTCCTGAAGGCCACCCCAGTGGATCAAGTGTGCGTGATGAGGAAGCTGGTAATAGATGGCTCAAACACCACGGGCTTCCAGAGGACCATGCTCATCGCCGTCGGCGGGCCCGAGGCCCTGATAGAGGACGAAGAGGGCCCAGTTAAGATAGAGACCATATGCCTGGAGGAGGACGCTGCGCGCAAGGTCGGCGAGCGCGGGGAGCTGGTGGAGTACAGGCTAGACAGGCTGGGGATCCCACTGATAGAAGTGACGACCGCCCCTACCATCAAGAGCCCCGAGCAGGCTAGGAGGGTGGCCTTAAAGATAGGCAGGCTCCTCAGGGCCACTGGGAAGGTTAAGCGTGGGCTCGGCACCATTAGGCAGGACCTCAACGTATCCATAAGGGACGGGGCCAAGGTGGAGATCAAGGGGGTCCAGGACCTGGACCTCTTGCCCAAGATCATAGAGCTCGAGGTGATCAGGCAGCTGAGCCTCCTCAAAGTGGCCAGGGAGCTCAGGAGCAGGGGGGTGGACCCGTCGGACATCGCGGAGGAGTTCGTGGACGTCTCCGACGTCTTCAGGGCCACGCGCTGCAAGGTGATAGCCTCGAGCCTCCAGGCCGGGCATAGGGTACTGGCGGTCAAGCTGCCTGGCTTCGCGGGCGTGATAGGCTTCGAGATTCAGCCGGGCCGCCGCCTCGGGACGGAGCTGAAGGACTACGCCGTCTTCTGGGGGGGCGTCAGCGGCATCTTTCACACGGACGAGCTCCCCGCCTACGGAATATCTGCTGAAGAGGTCGAGGAGCTGAAGAAGAGGGTGGGCGCTGGGGAGCTAGACGCGGTCGTCTTCACCGCGGCCCCCGTGGAGCGGGCGAGGGAGGCGCTCAAGGCAGTGGTGAGCAGGGCCAGGCTTGCGGTGTTGGGGGTCCCTGAGGAGACTAGGAGTGCCAACCCCGACGGGACCACTAAGTACAGTAGGCCGAGGCCGGGGGCAGCTAGGATGTACCCTGAGACTGACGTGAGGCCGGTGGCAATTAGCCAAGAGAGGATAGATGAGATCAGGAGGCGCTTGCCAGAGACCCCCGAGGAGAAGCTGAGGCGCTTCGTAGAGGTCTACGGGCTCCCCATCGAATTGGCTGAGGCTATGCTGAGGTCGCGGAGGCTGGGCCTCTTTGAGAGGGCCGTCAGGGAGACGAAGGCCCCCCCAGTCCTCATAGCCTCTACCATCGAGAGTACGCTGAAGGGGTTGAGGAAGGAGGGGGTCAACGTAGACGCAGTCACTGACGAGCAGCTCCTCGATGCCTTCAGGGCAGTTGCCGAGGGGAGGGTCTCTAAGGAGGCCATCCCAGACTTAGTGAAGTGGCTGGCCTCCAAGCCGGGCGGCACGGTCGAGGAGGCGCTGAAGGAGCTGGGGCTGAGGGCCTTGAGCGAGGAGGAGCTCCGAAGGATCGTGGCGGAGGTCGTAGGCTCTAATCTAGATCTGGTTAAGAGGAGGGGCGAGGCAGCAATAAACGCCTTGATGGGGGAGGTCATGAGGCAGGTTAGGGGCAGGGCCGACGGCGGCCTCGTGGCCAAGCTCATTAAGGAGGAGCTCAGGGCCAGGCTGAGGGGCGCCTCTTAAGGGCCTGCCGCGGCTGGGCTCTACGTGCTTAGGCGCTGACGACGCCTAGGGCTAGTTTTATTAGCTAAGCATGAGCTAGGACTAACGCTGGAGGACCGCATTTTGTGCGGCATCTTCGGCTGCGTCCTAGCTAGCGGCAGCGCCGCCCCCCTGATAAGAGTCGGGCTCAAGAAGCTTGAGTATCGAGGCTACGACTCAGCTGGGCTAGCCACGGTCCACGACGGGGCGATATTCGTCAAGAAGGGGAGGGGGAGGATAGACGACCTCCACGAGAGGCTGAACTTCGACGACCTCCCCGGTAGGGTGGGCATTGGGCACACTAGGTGGGCCACTCACGGAGCCCCCTCCGACGCCAACGCGCACCCGCACCTAGACTGCCACGGCCTCGTGGCCGTCGTTCACAACGGGGTGATAGAGAACTTCCAAGAGCTCCGCGCGGAGCTCGAGGCGAGGGGGCACGTATTTAAGTCCAAGACAGACACTGAGGCGATATGCCACTTAATTGAGGAGGGGCTCGAGGCTGGGCTCTCGCTAAAGGAGGCGGTGAGGAGGGCCCTCCTGAGGCTCTCCGGCTCCTTCGCGATCGCTGCAATATCCCCCAGGGAGCCGGGCTTAGCGGTCGTGGCCAGGCAGGAGTGCCCGCTAATCATTGGGATCGGCCCAGGGGGGACCTTCTTCTCCTCCGACCTCCCCGCCCTCCTCTGGGTCACGAGGAGGGCTGCCTTCCTTAACGATGGCGACCTAGCGGTAGTCACGGCCAACGGCTTCTACGTAGAGGACCTAGGGGCCGGGCTCCCCGTACACAGACCAGTTGAGGAGGTCCTCTGGAGCCCTGAGCAGGCCGAGAAGGGCGGCTTCCCCCACTTCATGCTTAAGGAGATCTACGAGCAGCCCCAGGCCTTGAGGAACACCCTAAGGACTTCCAGGGTCTACTTGGAGCGGGTCTCCAGGATCATCAATGAGTCCTCTAAGGTATTCATGGTCGCCTGCGGCTCCTCCTACCACGCGTGCCTAGCTGGCAGTTACATGCTCTCCCGCCTCGCCCGAGTGGACGCCAGGCCAGTAGTAGCGTCAGAGTTCAAGGAGAGCTGCGGCCCCCTCGTCGACAGCAACACGACGATCCTGGCCCTCTCGCAGTCAGGGGAGACCGCAGACACCCTCCTGGCCCTCAGGGCCGGGCTCGAGCGAGGGGCCAAGGTGCTGTCGGTCACTAACGTCATGGGCTCCTCAATAACTAGGCTTTCCCACGTATACATAGGGATGCAGGCTGGGCCTGAGGTGGGGGTGGCCGCCACTAAGACCTTCACCTGCCAGCTCGCGGTGCTCGCCCAACTGTCCATAATGCTAGGCTCCATGAGGGGGGTGCTCGATGAGAGCGAGGCCAAGGCGCTCAGGTCCTCGCTGAGCGAGGTGCCCCTCGCGCTCTCTAGAGCGCTGCCCTCCATCGACGCTGCCGTTAAGCCCGTCGCCCTAAAGTACGCCCACTCGCCCAGCGCCTACTTCCTTAGCAGGGGGATCAACGTAGCTACGGCGCTCGAGGGGGCCCTGAAGCTGAAGGAGGTGAGCTACATCCACGCTGAAGGCTACCCAGCGGGGGAGTCGAAGCACGGCCCCATCTCGCTCGTCGAGGAGGGCTTCCCCTGCGTCTTCATAGTCCCGAGGGCGGAGGTTAGGAGGCACTTAGTGGGTAACATCATGGAGATGAAGGCCAGGGGGGCGAGGATAATTGTGGTGGGCGATGAGGGCGATGGGGAGGTGGCCTCCCTGGCCGATGACTTCATAGGCACCCCGGCGCGCCTCCCCGAGCCACTGACGCCAATCCTGTACGTCGTCCCCCTCCAGCTACTCGCCTACTACGCAGCCGTGGAGAGGGGGAACGACCCAGATAGGCCCAGGAACCTAGCTAAGTCAGTGACCGTCACTTAGGCCTAGGCCGAAAGGACCGCCAGGCTCCTGACCACGTCGGCCACGTCCTCGCAGCAGTCGGCCACGTTCTCCATGCTATCCACGACCTCCTTCAGGCATATTAGCCTAGAGGGCCCGAGGGAGTCCCCCATGCGTAGTATGCGCCCCAGCAGCCTCCTCCTAACGTCGTCTATCTCCTCCTCCAGCCTCTCCACCCTATCGGCCTCCCTCAGGGCCTCCTTGGGGCTCTCCACTAGCAAGCCTACGGTGTTCAGGGTCTCCTCAGATATCGCGACGAGGCCATCGGCCAGCTCCAGCAGTCCGTCGACGACGCCCCCGTCCTCTACCCTAGGCTCCATAAGCATCATCCTGCTCCCAGCCCCCTTAGCGTTAGAGGCTATGTCGTCTATCGCCAGCACGAGCCTCGTTATCTCATCCCTATCGATGGGGTGGAAGAGCTGAGAGGCCATATTGTTTATGATGCCCCTCTTCAGCTCGTCCGCCCTCCTCTCCGCCTCGAAGACCCTCCTAAACCACTCCTCGACGCCCCTCCCATCGCCTCGGCAGAAGGCGCGCACCTCCTCCCTGAGGGCCCTCACTACCTCTAGGACGTGCGCCATGTGCTCCTTGGCCCTCTCTAGGACCCTCCTCTCCCTCTCCCTCCCCAACCAAGCGAACAGGCTGATGGTCCTGGCCATTAAGACCACTGGAGTTGGAGGAGGCGCACCAAGCGCTCTTAAATCTCTTTCTCCCTAGCGCAGCTAGCGGGCCCTAGGCCCCCCTCAGGTCCACTACATCAAAGATCTTGGGGCCCGTCCCCACCAGCGCCACCTTGACCCTCAGCCTCTCCTCAACCTCCCTCACGAACCTCCTGGCCTCTAGCCCCAGCTCCCCCCAGCTCCTGGCCCCGGCAGCGTCTGGGTACAGCGCGTCTAGCTTAGTCAGGGCGATGGAGGTGGCGCTATTCAACATGACCGCCCTCTGGGCCATCTCAAAGTTGAACGGGGCGGCCCTCCTCCTCCTACCGGTGACGGTGGCCACCTCGCTCCACCCCCTCCTCTCCGCCTCCTCCTCGGGGAGCTCCCCTGGGAGCGGCCCCCCGCCGACTCTAGTTACGTAGGCCTTGAACACGACGAGCACCTCGTCCACCCTCCTCGGCCCCACCCCGACTTCGCTGCACACGGCGGCCGCCGTGGTGTCCCTGGAGGTCACGTAGGGGTAGGTCCCGTGGTAAAGGGAGAGGAAGCAGCCCTGGGTCCCCTCCAGCAGCACCCTCCCCCCCTCGTCAATGTACCTATTGACTTCGTAGGCCACGTCGGTCAGGAACGGCCTCAGCTCCTCCACGTCCCTCGCCAGCTTGGCCACCCTCCTGACGCGGTCCTCTATCGCCGGCCCCACCCCCTGGCCCGTGGTCTGGACCCTGCCAGATAGGTGCGGGTCGCCCCTATCGCGCTCTACGTGCTTCTCCTCTATGATCGAGCACTGGTAGTCGAGCCCCACCCTGCCCCAAGCACCAGTTAGCTCGACCTCCTTCAGGAAGACGGAGGGGTTGACGTTGGCCCCCGCGCCTATTAGGAGCCTGCACTCCGGGTTGACGAAGGCCGTCGACAGCATCCTGAGCTTCACCACCCTGCCGTCCTCCAGGACCACGGTGTGCCCAGCATTCACTGAGCCCACCCTGACGGCCACGTCCAGCTCGTCCCTGAGCGCCAGGTAGGAGACTATCTTCCCCTTCCCCTCGTCCCCGAAGAAGCCCCCGACGACTACGGTCGTCGGCATGCAGAAGCCCCTCACTTACTCCTTAGCGAGGCCTTAATAATCTTGAGGACCCCGCTCCTGCCCCTCCACTCCCTCTCGGCCTCCTCAACCACGAGCCTCCTCTTGTGTATCGGGCTGTCTAGGACTAGGGTCTCCCCCTCCCCTCCCTCTAGCGCCATGCTGACTCCGTAGGCCCTCCTCAACTTCCTCAGCTCCTCCAAGGCCCCCTCGTCCAAGACCCTCCCCAGCCACTCGGGGCCCAGCCCCAGGGCGGCCACTGAGGTGACCATCACCTCGTAGCCGTCCCTGAGCAGCCCCCTCAAGTGAGCCTCCTCATCCACTCCCCACAGCGGGTTGTACGGCCTCAGCCCCAGCCTCCTGCACACCGCCTCTATCCGCGAGCGCTGGTACTCGCTGGCCACCACCCCACTGACGACCACCTCCACATCCAGCCCCCTCAGCGCCCTGTATAGGTCCTCGACCTCCTCCTCCTTAACCCCCGAGCTAACCCTCTTCACTACCGGCAGCCCCAGCGCCTCTGAGAGGAGGTCCACGACGTTCAGTGCCGCTGAGTGGTACATCCAAGAGTCCTCGCGTAGGGGGATGAGGGTCACTAGGCACTCGACCTCAATGCCCTCCCTCATGGCCACCTCGACGGCCCTCGTCGAGTCCTTCCCTCCAGTGAATAGGGCGGCCCCCCTGGCCAAGGCTAATAGCCACCCGCTGCGCTAAGGCTCAAGTGCCCCAGCTCCAGGCAATCAACGAGGCGCGCTCGATAGTAGACCGCATGTCCTCCCGCAGGGACGCCCTCTTCTCCAGGGGCTACTTGAATTCCGAGGGGAGGAAGCTCGCCGCTAGGCTCCTCAGGCTGCTGGCCGAAGTCGACCCCAAGTCCTTCAGGAGGCTCAAGCCCCTGTATCCGGGGGCGCCGGAGGACGAGTGGGCCAGGGCGCTGGCTGAGGTCGGAGGGGAGCTCCAGCGGCTCGCCGAGCAGCTGCGCGAGGGGGGGCGTCGGCCCGCCCATCGTAGTCACAGCTCCTGAGACCGTCGTCTCCTCATTCGCCCCACCCTGCGCCCGCGCCCCCTGAGAAAAGCTTAGCGGCGCGCGCAGCCTACAACTTCGGGGCTGCGGAAGTGATCAAGGTAGCGGCCGCGGCAGACATCCACAGCCCGCGCAACTTAGAGCTACTGAAGGCCTCAGCCCATCGGCTCAGGGAGGCCGACCTCCTAATCCTAGCCGGGGATCTAGTGTATAGGGGCAGGGTGGAGGCGATAGACGACCTGGCATCCGTAATTAGGGCCCACTACACTGGCCCGGCCGTAGCCTGCTTCGGCAACGAGGAGTTTGATGAGGTCAAGGAGGCGCTCAAGGAGCGAACTAAGGGCTTCCTGACGTGGCTCGACGATGAGGCCCTAGTAGTGTCCATCAAGGGCGCGACCGTAGGCCTCGTGGGCACTCGCGGGTGCCTCGACGAGCCCACCTCGTGGCAGCTCCGCAACATCCCCGGCGTGAGGGAGCTCTACTCTAGGCGCGCGGAGCTCGTGGACCGCCTACTGGCCGAGCTAAAGTGCGACTACAAGGTCCTCGTCTCCCACTACGCAGTGTCCAGGGAGACCTTGAGGGGGGAGAGGCCTAGCATATGGAGCCAGCTGGGGAGCTCCAAGATGGAGGAGGTGATTAGGCGCAGGGGGCCTGCGGTGGCCGTCCACGGGCACGTCCACAACGGGAGGGTCCTGAGCGCGTGGGTGGGCGGGACGCTCGTGCTAAACGCCTCCCTCCCCGCCTCCCGCGAAGTGGCCCTGTTCACCCTCCCTCCCCGCCCCCCGGCTGGCCCTCGGCCCAGCCCCACGCTAACTGCCTTCTTCTAGGCCCCCGGCGAGGGGAGGGAAGACAGACACTGAGCACCCGTCCCTGAGCGGGGCCCTGAGCCCGCCCAGCCCCTCGGCCGGCCTGCCGTCTATCAATATCTTGAGCGCTCCGAGCTCGCCGCTGCCCACGCCCACCCTCTCCCTCAGCAGCTCCACTAAGTCGGCGAGCGTGGACCCTTGGGGCAGCTCGAGCTCCACCTCCTTCGCCCCGGCCCTCTCGCGCAGGCTGGCGTACAGCTCCACCCTTACCCTCATCGCCCCCCACTCAAGATTTTAAGGCCCCGGCGCTATTAAGTCTTGGCGGCGTGCGGATTGCCGGGCTTCGTCGGCAGGGTCCTAAGGGTAGACTTGAGCGAGGGGAGGCTCAGCGTCGAGGACCTGGACGTAGATAGGGCCCTCGACTTCCTAGGGGGGAGGGGGTACGCAGCTAAGCTACTCTACGACGAGCTCAAGCCCGGCCTGGACCCCCTCAGCCCGGAGAACAAGCTAGTCTTCGCCACCGGCCCCCTCACCGGCACGGCCGCGCCCACGTCCGGCAGGGCCTGCGCCTCCTCGAAGTCCCCCCTCACCAGCACTATATTCGACTCGCAGGTCGGAGGCACCCTCGGCCCGGCCCTCAAGAGGGCTGGCTTCGACGTAGTGATAGTGGAGGGGGCTAGCGAGAGGCCGGTCTACTTAGAGGTGAGGGACGGAGAGGCCAGGCTCCACGACGCCTCCGGACTGTGGGGGAGGACCACCCATGAGACGGAGGCCGTACTGAAGGAGAGGCACCCCTCCTCGAGCGTCGCGTGCATAGGCCCAGCCGGCGAGAGGAGGGTGAGGGTGGCCTCGATAATTAGCGACTTCCACAGGGCCATGGGGAGGGGGGGCCTCGGGGCCGTGATGGGCTCCAAGGGGCTGAAGGCGGTCGTGGCGTCTGGGAGGGGGGAGATTAGCGTCGCCAACCCGCACGCGTTTAAGCGGGAGGTCGAGAGGGCCAGGCAGATCCTCAGGGGGCACCCAATAACTGGAGACGGGCTGGGCAGGTACGGCACCGCCATCCTGGTCCACCTGGTCAATAAGGTGGGCGCCCTGCCGGTGAGGAACTTCCAGTCGAGCTTCTTCCCCGAGGCCGAGCTAGTTAGCGGGGAGTTCATGAGGGAGAGGATAGTCGTCGGCAGGAAGGCCTGCTACGGCTGCCCCATAGCCTGCGCGAGGATATCTAGGGTCGACCTGCCCCCCTTCGGCCCCCTAAAGACCGAGGGCCCTGAGTACGAGACCATCTGGGCCTTCGGCCCCAACTGCGGCGTCGCTGACATAGAGGCGATAGCCTACATAAGCGACCTCTGCAATAAGCTCGGGCTCGACACAATATCCACCGGCGCCACGATAGCCCTGGCCATAGAGCTCTACGAGAGGGGCCTCCTCGAGACCCAGGGCCTGGAGCTGAGGTGGGGCGACCCGGAGCTCATCATTAAGCTGGTGGAGATGATGGCGAGGAGGGAGGGCATAGGCTCCCTCCTGGCCGAGGGCTCCGCCAGGCTAGCTTCGTCCATCGGCAGGGGGGCGGAGGAGGTGGCGATGCACGTCAAGGGCCTAGAGCTCCCGGCCTACGACCCCAGGGCCGCCAAGGGGATGGCGCTGGCCTACGCCACCTCCAACAGGGGGGGCTGCCACTTGAGGGCCTACGTAGTCATGTCCGAGCTCTTCAGCATCCCCCGCTACGTGGACCCCTCGAGCTACGAGGGGAAGGCCGAGCTGGTCAAGAGGATGCAGGACATCTTCGCCGTGATAGACTCGCTCATACTCTGCAAGTTCACCTCCTTCGCCTTCTTCAGTACCCTGGACTACGAGCCCTCCATGTACGCCAGGCTGTTGGCCACCGCCGTGGGGATGTACGCGGACGACGAGGAGCTCCTCAAGATAGGCGAGAGGATCTACAATGTGGAAAGGCTCTTCAACGTGCGCGAGGGCTTCACGAGGGGCGACGACACGCTGCCCGCTAGGCTGCTCAAGGAGCCGCTTAAAGAGGGGCCCTCCAAGGGCCAGGTCGTCGAGCTCGACAGGCTGCTGGACGAGTACTACGCCCTCAGGGGGTGGGACTACCTAGGCAGGCCCTCAGAGAGGAAGCTGGCGAGCCTCGGCCTACCCTCGCCCTACGTGGGGCCCAGGCTACAGGTGGCCATAGACGAGCGCTACCTAAGTGACGCGCTCAGGATAGCTGAGCGAGTGTACAGGGGCGGCGCTCAGATGATAGAGGTGGGGACCCCGCTGATTAAGAGCGAGGGGCTCAGGGCCGTTAGGGAGTTCAGGAAGAGGTTCCCGGGCTCCACTATCGTCGCCGACCTGAAGACCATGGACACCGGCTGGCTCGAGGTTGAGCTAGCGGCGGAGTCCGGGGCGGACGTGGTCTGCGTCCTCGGCGCCAGCGACGACTACACGATCAGGGACGCCGTGGGGGCGGCCAGGAAGTACGGGCTTAAGGTGATGTGCGACCTAATCAACGTCCCGGACCCCGTGAAGAGGGCTAGGGAGGTGGAGAAGCTGGGCGTGGACTACGTGTGCGTCCACACTGGGATCTCGGCCCAGATGAGGGAGCGCGAGGTGGACCAGAGGATGGAGGAGATCAAGAGGGTAGTCAGCGCGCTAAGCATCCCCGTCGCCGTGGCGGGCGGGGTCAGGCTGGAGATGGTCCCCAAGCTCGTGGAGGCTGGCTGCGGCATAATAATAGTCGGCGGGGCGATAACTAAGGCCTCGGACCCTGAGCAGGCCACTAAGAACATGCTGAGGGCCCTGGAGGAGGCCTGGAGGAGGCTCAAGAGGCGGAGCCGCGCTTGAGGCTGCGCTCTAGGCAGGCCCTCACGAAGCCCAGGTAGACTGGCGAGGGCCTCCCCGGCCTCGACTTAAACTCTGGGTGGCACTGGCAGCCCAAGTAGAAGGGGTGGCCGGGCAGCTCTATGTACTCCACCCTACGCTTGTCCGGGCTGTAGCCGCTGAAGACCAGGCCCTCCCTCTGCAGCACCCCCCAGTACCTCGGGTTCACCTCGTAGCGGTGGCGGTGGCGCTCAAAGACGACGGGCTGCCCGTAGAGCCTGTAGGCCAGGGTGCCGGGCTCCAGGATGGTCGCCTGGGCCCCCAGCCTCATGGTCCCCCCGAGCCTATCCACGCCCGCCTGCTCCGGCAGCAGGTCGATCACTGGGTGCTCCGCGTCTGGGTCCACCTCAGTTGAGTTGGCCCCCCTGAGCCCAGCTACGTTCCTAGCGAACTCGACCACCGCCAGCTGCATCCCGAAGCACACGCCCAAGTACGGGATCCCGCGCTCGCGCGCGTACCCAGCCGCCATGATCTTGCCCTCGGCCCCCCTAGGGCCGAAGCCCGGCAGCACCATCACTCCGTCGAAGCCCTCCAGCTCCTCCAGCTTAGATGGGTCCCTCTCCAGCTCCTCGGCGTCGATGAACTTAGGCCTAATCCCGACGTTTAAGTAGGCCGCGGCGTGCTTCAGGGCCTCGCATATGCTTATGTAGCTGTCCACGAGCCTCGTGTACTTCCCGCAGAGGGCCACCTCGACGACCCTGCCCTGGGCCTTGAAGCCCCTGACCACCTCCTCCCACGGGCCCCACTCGGGGGGCCTGGGGCTGAGGCCCAGCCTCTTAACTACGTAGTCCCCCAGCCCCTGCCTATCTAAGATTAGGGGGAGCTCGTAGATGCAGTCCACGTTGAAGCTAGTGAACACGGCCTCGATCGGGACGTTGCTGTACAGCGCTATCTTCCTCCTCGCCTCCTCGTCTATCGGCCTAGGGCTCCTGGCGACCACCACGTCCGGCTGGATGCCTATCCTCCTCAGCTCCTGGACCGAGTGCTGCAGCGGCTTCGTCTTGAACTCGCCCGTCACGTCTAGGATGGGCACCAGGGCGACGTGGACGAAGAGCGAGCCCCCCTCCCCCTCCTCGAGCCTCATCTGCCTAATGGCCTCTAGGAAGGGGAGGCCCTCTATGTCCCCCACCGTCCCCCCCACCTCGACCAACACTACGTCCGCTCCGGAGCTCTCGGCCACCAGCCTTATCCTCCTCTTGACCTCGTCAGTGATGTGCGGAATTATCTGGACGCACTTGCCTAAGTAGTCCCCCCGCCTCTCCCTGTTAATGACCTCCCAGTACACCTGCCCCGTGGTTATGTTGTTTAGCTTGCTCAGGTTTACGTCGAGGAACCTCTCGTAGTGCCCTAAGTCTAGGTCCACCTCCCCCCCGTCCTCCGTCACGAACACCTCTCCGTGCATGTACGGATTCATCAGCCCAGCGTCGTAGTTGATGTATGGGTCCACCTTCACTGCGGTCACCCTCAGCCCCCGCACCTGGAGCATCTTCCCTATGGAGGCCGTCACCGCCCCCTTCCCAACGGAGCTGAGGACCCCACCGGTCACGAAGACGTACTTAGCCTTGGGACACGCCCTCGGCACGAACCACTCTCGCCCTCCCGGCTTATCTTCTTTAGCGCCGCCACAGCTTATATCTCACGGCGCCCCCGGCTAATTGAATGAAGAACTTAGCGGAGGTGGCCCGCGCCCTAAGGGCGGACGACGTGAAGCTCCTCAAGCTCCTCCTGTCAGCCTCGCGTAGGTACCGATACGTGCCCCTAGACTACATACGCGCGAGCCTGGACCTCTCCGCCTCCTCCCTCGAGGAGAAGCTCTCCTTCCTAAATAGACTGGGGCTAATTAGGAGGAACGTGGGGCAGTACGTAGGCTTCGAGCTCAAGTCGATGGGCATGGACGCGCTCGCCCTCTACGTCCTCGCCCGGAGGGGCGTCGTCGAGGCCCTGGGCCCCAAGCTAGGAGTGGGCAAGGAGGCGGACGTCTACGAGGCCGTGGCGCCCGGCGGGGGGCTAGTGGTAGTTAAGTTCCATAGGGCGGGGCGCAGGAGCTTTAGGCACGTGCGCAAGGTCAGGGCCTACTTGGCCCGCGTCAGGGGCTCGGTGGCCCGCGTGGCCCCGATCATAGCCTCGCTGAGGGAGTTCGTGGCGCTAAAGAGGGTAGTGGGGGTCGGGGTCTCCGCGCCGGCCCCCATCGCGCGCTACAAGCACGCCCTAGTCACCTCTAGGGTAGAGGGCGAGCTGCTCCAGCGCGTCCGCGCGCTAGAGGACCCGAGGGGCTTCTTCAACGCGCTCATGGACAACGTCTTCAAGTCGCTCAAGGAGGCCGGGGTGGTCCACGGCGACTTGAGCGAGTACAACGTGGTGGTCTCCCCGAGGGAGGAGCCCCTGATAATAGACTGGCCCCAGTGGCTGAGCGCGGGCCACCCCTCCGCCATTAGGCTGCTGGAGAGGGACGTGACCCAGCTCTGCCTCTTCTTTAGGAGGCGCTTCGGCCTCGGCGTAGACGCGGACGGGGTGCTGAGGGAGATGGGGGTGCGCGCTTGATCAAGGGGCCCCTCGCCCTGGGGGTCGACATAAGCTCCGGCAGCCCCTCCTCCTCAGCCCAGCCCCTCTTCTCCCTAGCCGTCCTCGACGGCTCCGGCTCGGTGGTCCGCTGCGCTGAGAGAGTGGGGCTCAGGGGCCTAGTCAGGTACGCCTGGCGATACAGGCCGTCCCTCCTGGCGGTGGACAACGTATACGAGCTCGCCGAGAACCGGGCGAGGCTCCTCAGGCTCCTAAGGTCCCTCCCGCCGGGCGTCAAAGTGGTCCAGGTCACTGGCCATCCGAGCTACGCCAGGCCGCTGGTGGAGGTGGCGGCGTCGAGGGGCCTCCAGGCCCCGCCCAAGCCCACCCCCCTCCAGACTGCCATTCTGTGCGCTAGGCTGGCGCTGATGGGGGAGGGGTGCGAGGTGAGGCTCCTGGAGCCCGAGGTTAGGATAACGATCTCCAAGGCCAGGAGCCCGAGCGCCGGGGGGATGAGCCTAGACCGCTTCAAGAGGGACGCCTCCTCCCAAGTCCTCTGGGCCACGCGCGAGGTCTGCGAGGCCCTTAGGTCCAGGGGGATAGACTACGACGTCTTCTTCAGGGGCTCTGAGCGCAGGCCGGAGGGGGCCCTCGTAGTGGCCTACGCAACTAGGAGCGAGCTCCAGGGGGTCGTGGCCCCCCGCGAGGGCAGGGGCGTCAAGATCAGGGTCCACGAGCCCCCGGGCGAGGGCGTGGCGTTCGTGCCCAGGGAGGCCTCGGCCGCGGCCGGCAGGCAGGGCAGGCACGTGATCGTGGGGGTGGACCCGGGCGTAGTGACCGGGGTGGCCGTCCTGGGGCTGGATGGGAGGCCCCTGGCGCTAATGAGCAGGAGGGGGATGGATAGGCTCCGCCTATCCAATCTAGTCTTGAGCTACGGAGCCCCCCTGATCGTGGCCTCCGACGTGACCCCTCCCTCAGCCTTCGTCGAGAGGCTGGCCTCCTCCCTCAACGCGGTCCTGTACTCGCCCCCGTCCACCTTGAGCGTAGACGAGAAGCGCAAGCTAGCCTCGGACTTCGAGGAGGAGCACGGCGTGAGGGCCAGGGACAGCCACCAGAGGGACGCCCTGGCGGCGGCGCTCAAGGCCTTCATGCACTACCGAAATAAGTTTGAGCAGGTGGAGTCCCACGTGAGGCTAGCGGGGGCCGAGGTGCCGGTCGACGAGGTGAAGGCCCTGGTCGTGAGGGGCCTGAGCATCCAGGAGGCCATTAAGCGCCTCTCCCCGCCCCCTCCCGAGCCCGCCCCCCCTGCCAGCCGCCAGCCAGGCGACGGGAGGCTCAGGGAGGAGCTGAGGGCTCTTCGAGAGAGGGTGGCGGAGCTTCAGAGGAGGATCGAGGCCCTGGAGCTAGAGAGGGCCTCCCTCCTCAGCTCAATTAGCCACCTCTCCGAGAGGCTGAGGGAGGCTGAGGAGCGCGCGGAGAGGCTGCGCAGTGAGCAGGCGCTGAAGGCCAGGGAGTCGCTGGAGGTCAGGAAGCTAGAGTCTCAGTTAGAGAGCTACAAGGCCTACTCCCTCAAGCTGGAGCGCAGGGTCGAGGAGCTGGAGAAGGAGGCGAGGGCCCTCTCCGAGGCCCTCCTGAGGTGGGCCAGGGGGGAGCTGAGGCCCCTCAAGCCCCTGAGCGCCCTCACCCCCTCTAGCGTCGCGGAGGGGGTGAGGGAGCTCGGCGTAGGGCGCGGGGACATAGTCCTAGTGAGGGACGCTAGCTCCGGCAGCCCGGAGGCCGTTGAGGAGCTCGCCAGGCTGAGGGTGGGGGGCCTCGTGCTGCTGACTAACGCCAGCCCCGAGGCCAGGAGGGAGCTCGTGAGGCGCCAGCTGGCCTTCCTCGAGGCCCCGGACCTGGAGCTCCTATGGGCCGGGGGGCTGGCCTTCGCCCCGTCGGCTCAGCTCGAGAGGCTGCTGGCTGAGTCTAGGCAGCGGATTGAGAGGGAGGGCGAGGAGCTAGCGAGGAGGTCCCTGAGGGACATCCTGACTGAGTATAGGCTGAGCAGGTCCAGGTCCCTAGCAGATGGGCACCCTGCCGTAGGCTAGGTCCTCGCAGAACCTCTCTATCCCCCCGAGCTCCCCCTCGATCACGTCCCTCACCTGCCCCCTCACCTCGCTCAGCCTCACGCCCCGGTCCAGTATGAGCTGGGCCACGGCGGCCCTGGGCCTATCGATCGGCTCCCCTATCCTGCTCAGGAGCCACACGTAGACCTCCCTAACCCCGGGGACCTTGGAGTGTATGCTCTCCGCCATGCGGTGGGCCAGCATGTTGTATATCTTCCCCACGTGGGACACTGGGTTCTTGCCCGCAGCGGCCTCGGAGCTCACGGGCCTATTTAGGGGGATCACCCCATTCACCCTGTTCCCCCTCCCCACCTGCCCGCAGTCGGCCCCGTCGGCGGAGGTCCCGAGGACCGTCAAGTACACCCCTCCCACCCCCCTGCGCCTCCTATCCAAGTTGTTGAGGGTGACGGTCGTCCTCTTAAATGGGGAGTGCTCCTTGAGGAACTCTAAGATCGCCTCCCGCACCTCCTCCTTGCGCCTAAAGTACTCCTCCTCAGAGTTCACGAACCTGTCCACGAAGGCCATGGCTATCGTTAGCTCTAGGGAGTCCCCCCTCCTAAAGCCCATCACCTTAACGTCCTCCCCGGTCTCTGGGTAGCGCCTCTTGAACTCCCTCGAGTTGAGGTAGTTCTCCAGCCTCAGCACCAGCCTCTCGGTCCTCGTCAGCGGGGCGTAGCCGACTGCCGCGGAGGTGTCGTTGGCCCCCAGGACCCTCCCAGACCTGCGCTTGAAGATGTCCGCCAGGGCCTCCGAGCCCTGCTTAATCTCCACCTGGTACTTGACGTGCTCCACTGGGTCGACGAACCTCAGGTTCTCCCTTATCCACTGCTTAGCGGCCCCGACCACTATGTCCGCCACCGGTATCTCCTCCCCGTCCACTCGGAACGTGGCCCGGTCCCCGAAGACTAGGAGCATGGGCTTCTTGACCTCACCCCCGCCGAACCTGACCTCCACCTCCCCCGCGGCCAGGAGGCCCTTGTCTAAGTTGTGGTGCATTATGTAGCCCACCCTCTTCAAGTACTCCTTCGCCAGCTCCACGGAGGCCCTGTCCATTATGGAGTCGCAGATGTGGTCCGGGTGGCCGAGCCCCTTGCGCTCCACTATCTCTATCTCCTGCTCCTCGAGCGGGGCCTGCTCGAGCCTCTTGATGAAGATCCCAGCCATGGGCCACACCGTCACTGCCTGCTCAGCGTCACCCAGAGGATGTTGCTCCCCCTTATCAGGACCCTACCGTACCTCACTTTAGCGCCCGGGTTCCCCGCCTCTGAGTCGTCCACCTCCTCAGCGTCCCTTAGGATTAGGTTCATGTAGTTGTCGCAGCTCTCCAGCACCCCCCTGCAGGCCCTCCCGTCCTTGAGCTTCACGACGACCTCTTCATTTAAGTTCCTAGAGAGCAACCTAAGGGGCTCTGCCTTCACTAATTCATTACCTCCTTCGAGCCTCTTGATACGGGGGGCCGGAAGCTATTAAAGCCTTCTTCCAGCGCCCGCTGCCGAGGCGGAGGGGGCCGCCAAGTTAAGCTTATTAAGTAACGACGGGCTAGCCAATTAGCTCCAGCGACTTAGGAGGGGGGCGGGCTGGGGAGGGTCGGGGCCGAGGAGGTAAGGCGGCTGGCCCTTAGGGAGGGCGTCCCAGAGGACTGGCTCTCCCAACGCATCGAGAGGGGCACGGTGGTAGTCCTAGCTGCGCGTAGGCCAGGCGTCGAGCCCGTGGCCGTGGGCGAGGGGGTGAGCGTCAAGGTAAACGTCAACGTGGGCACTTCGACCGACCTCTGCGACCCCAACTTAGAGTTGGAGAAGGCGAGGCTCTCAGTGAAGTACGGGGCCGACACGGTCATGGACCTCTCTACGGCAGAGCCCATAGAGGCCGTCAGGAGGGCGCTGCTGAAGGAGCTCCCCGTCCCCGTCGGCACCGTCCCAATATACGAGGCGGCCATTAGGTCCGTCAGCAGGAGGGGGTCCGTCGTCGACATGACCGTGGACGACATCTTCAACGCCATCGAGGCCCACGCTAAGGACGGGGTAGACTTCATGACCATCCACGCGGGCGTCACTAAGAGGGTGGTGGAGGGGCTGAGGCTCCACCCCAGGGTGGCGGGGGTGGTCAGCCGAGGGGGGGCCTTCATGGCCGCCTGGATCCTCCACCACGGCGAGGAGAACCCCCTCTACTCTAACTTCGACTACCTCCTCGAGCAGGCGCGGGAGTACGGGTTCGCCATAAGCCTGGGCGACGGCCTCAGGCCCGGCTGCCTAGCGGACGCCAACGACTGGGCCCAGATGGCAGAGCTGCTGGAGGTGGCCTCGCTAGTTAAGAGGGCGATGAGGGCCGGGGTCCCGGTGATAGTCGAGGGGCCCGGCCACGTGCCGCTGAGCCAAGTCGAGGCCAGCGTGAGGGTGGCGAAGTCCCTGACCAACAACGCCCCCCTCTATACGCTAGGGCCGCTGGTCACTGACGTGGCGCCTGGCTACGACCACATAGCCCTGGCCATAGGCGGCGCCGTGGCGGCGGCCGCCGGGGCCGACTTCCTCTGTGCCGTCTACAGGTCGGAGCACCTGGGCCTGCCCCTCCTCGAGGACGTTAGGGAGAGCGTGGTGGCCACTAAGATAGCCGCCCACGTGGGGGACACGGTCAGGCTGGGCGAGAGGGCGATGAGGAGGGACAGGGAGATCTCGGAGGCCAGGGCCAGGCTCGACTGGGAGGCCCAGTTCAAGCTGGCCCTCGACCCGGAGGAGGCCAGGAGGATCCACAGCAGGGTCCCCTCCAAGGGGCCGGCCTGCTCAGTCTGCGGCAGGTACTGCGTCTACCTCATCCTATCTAGGTACCTGGGGCCCCGCGCTCGAGGGGGCTAGGTAGTCCTCAATGCAGGCCTGCCCCCTCCCCGTCAGCCTCCACTTAGTCGGGCGCCCGCCCAGCCTCTCGACCAACCCCTCCCGCTCCATGTTCTTGAGCTGCCTAAGGGCCGACGAGTAGCTGCGGCCGACGGCCCTGGCTAGCTCGCCCACCGTCATCCCCCCGGCCCCCAGCGCCCTAATGATGCGGCTCCTTAGCTCGAGCCCCCTCCTCACGTTCCTAATGCGCCTGAGGTAGGCCCGGGGCTCAAGACCCTCCTTCACGCTCAGCGACACCACGTCTTGGACCCCCTCTAGGTCCAGGAGCCTAATAGGCCTTAGGCCCGCCCCCCTCAGCAGGCCCTCTAGGCCGCCCCCTAGGGGGGCCTTCTTCAGCCAGGTGGCTACGCAGAGCCCCCCGCCCCTCAGCACCCTAGCGACCTCCCTCAGCCCCTCCCCCGGGCTGGGGAGGTCCTGGAGGACGGTGATTAGGAAGGCCGCGTCGAAGCAGCCCCCCCTAAACGGCAGCCTCTCCACGTCGGCCAGGACCAGCGCGGCCCCCCTCCCGACCCTCCCCCTCGCCACCCTCAGCATCTCCCTAGAGGAGTCGACGCCCACCGCCAGCGAGCACCTGCCCACTAGCCTAGCCATCAGCGACCCGTCCCCGCAGCCCGCGTCCAGGACCGCGTCCCCCTCGCCGACCTCCAGCAGGCCCAGGGCCACGGAGTGCTTCCTCAGCTGCTCGGGTCCGTAGAGCTCGCTGTAGGCCCTCGCCAGCCTGTCGTAGTGCCTGGCGGTGGCCGCCTTGCTAGCCATGCGGCCGATCCACTTAACAGCGACCCCCTATAAGAAGGCGCTGTGTACGTCGAGCTGGAGGTGAAGGCAAGGGCCCCGCTGGACGAGGCCGAGGCCAAGCTGAGGGGGCTGGGGGCAGTTAAGGCTGGCGAGTGGGAGGAGGTGGACGCCTACTTCCAGCACCCCTGCAGGGACTTCGCCTCCACCGACGAGGTCCTGAGGCTGCGCAGGCGCGGGGAGGAGGCCCTCCTAACTTACAAGGGCCCCAGGGCCGGGAGGGGGGCCAAGGCCAGGGCCGAGGTGGAGCTCTCAGTCTCCAGCTTCGAGGCGGCCGAGCGAGTCCTCAGGCTCCTGGGCTTTAGGGAAGTGGCCGAGGTGAGGAAGCGCAGGTCCGCCTACAGGCTGGGCCCCTTCACCGTCTGCCTAGACCGAGTCGAGGGCCTCGGGGACTTCGTGGAGGTGGAGCTCCTCGCCGACCCGCGCCGGCTGGAGGAGGCGGAGCCCTCGGTCCTTAAGCTGGCCAGCGAGCTGGGGGCTAGGGAGGTCACCACTAAGTCCTACCTAGAGCTGTGCTTGGAGGCGCTCGGCCGAGGGGCCGGCCCCTGAGCGCGCCGCTCGGCAGGGCTTAAATAGCCTAAGTAGGGCAGGCTGAGGGGGCCCTTGGAAGCCTTAGCCCTCGAGATGGGCCAGAGCGTCTTAGACACGGTCCGCGGCATCATAGACGAAGTAATTAACGTGCTCCAGGGGAGCCTCGTCCACTTAATGTCGAGGCTCCTCGGCTTAGTGATAGTGGTCGCCAGGGCCTCCTACGTGGCCATAGGCCTGCTGGGCCTCTTCCTATGGCTGTCCCACATATCTCCGTACAGGGGGCGCGAGATGGTGCTGGGCTCTATATTGATAGCCATAGTCTCAGAGGTAGCTGCGCGAGTGCTGCCGGTCGGCTAGCGGCGGCCCGAAGGCCTTAAGGAGGGGGAGCTCGCAGGAGCGCGCGTGCCGGCCGACTTACGCCTAGCCCTGACCCTGGCCCTGCTGTTCGGAGCGCCCGCGGCCCTCCTAGCGCTGCTGGCCTTGATTGGCAGGAGGGGGCTCAGGGGCGCCGCGTCCTCGCTCAAGGTGGAGCTGGCCTCGCTGCTCCTCGCCGTCCCCCCGGCCCTCTACTGCGCCGTCTCCATCTGGCTGGGCCTTCGGACTCCCCACCCGGCCCTGGCCGCCATCTGCCTAGCCCTCTGGGTGCTGGCCCTGCTGGTGGTGAGGAAGGCGGCTCGCTCGCCCTAGCTTTCTCTAGAGGTGGGCGGCGTTGGACCATGAGCGGATCGA
>JAWAOK010000002.1:0-53594 GCA_038894875.1 Candidatus Nezhaarchaeales archaeon | reverse complement strand
AACCGCATAGATTTTAGCGATGTGCAGATCCAGATACATAAAAATAGCCATCTATATGTTGAGTAGAAAGTATATATGCGAAGACCACGCTAGAATAGACCTTAAAATAGACCCTAAGGCATGCTTAATATGCCCAACGCTCTTCAGCAGCCTGACGAAACAATGAATTTATGCGAGCGTGAGCGATATTTGGAGCAGCATTCCTCGCACCTCTCAGCCCAATGCCCCTTCCCTACAGGCTAATCAACCTCCTTTTTTGATTGGCTGGTTAAACCATTAATATTGAGCTGCCACAATTCATCTAATTAAGGTGACAGCGCGTGGCTGTTGTGGTGGAGTTAAACTGGGAGAATTGAAATGACGAGGTTCTCCGCTCACCGATCTTAACATTGGTTTATTTTTGGCACGAGCGCTGCCCATGGTATCAAAGGTTTTCGCACAATTTATCTAATAACCTCCAATTATCTACATTAAGCAGCAGTTGAGAGCGCCGAAAGTAAAAGATTCCTGTTTCCGCATTCCAATCTTCCCCCCAGATGATATCCTCTAGAATTGTATTCTCCAAGTATTTTGAGCGTTATACCATCCATCACCATCGTTTGTCTCGTTATATCAAAAATATCTGCAAATGGTGGTTGGGCAGGCAATATCATTGGCGCCGTTTGGCTATAAGTGAACCGACTTAATTCTGACATTAGCTGAATATTGGATGCTAAGGTTGATATACTCATTAGCAAAAGTGTTAAAGTCGGCGCAGATTTTTCCCTAGCGTCCTTTCCCCTTCCTTCAGCCAAAAATATTGTTACTTGGTAGCTGACTTAAATTTTACGAAAAATTCTTCATAACCCTTTTATTACACTCCTTTAATTTTTCCTATCCTCACGCCTTAGAAACTTAGTCTTGCCCTGATAATTTCTCCCACAAATGTATTTTTTAAGTGTTCCAAGATTACTCAAGGATAATACTAAAGAGAAATTCTCGAAAGGAGCCGTTGAAAGCCACATATTTAGTCAATAATAAAGTCTCTCCTAAAAACCATTATTTTCATTTACTTTTTAGGATCGTAGCCTGCCTGCTTAACTATAAGCGAGGATATTTGCCGCCGCATGCGAGATCCTATCGCTCGTCTGGCCGCTTAAAATAGTCTATAGGGATGGGCGATTAAACATTGAGGGCGGGAGAGATGAGGACTTCTACTGGCATAACTGGCCCAACACGAACGGAGGAGATAAGCCGTCTCAAGAAAGGCTGCCCAAAGACCTAAGAAGGGTAGTTACAGTCGAGTCTAAGATTCTATTAAGCGCAATCATGCCAGAAATAACCAGAGAAGGGCTCTACAATGGAATAGCAGCGATCTTAGACGAGCCACTTAAGCAGGAGATAGCCCGCCTAATACTATACGTGGCTGATAAAATGCAGAACGAGATCGAGAGGATAAACTAATCCCTCTCTATAATTAAGTCCTAGGCTAATATTAAGATGCAGCGCTTGTTCTTTACGGACAAATAATGTCTCTAGTTGGGCATATTAAAGATTATGAACGTTAAGTTAGTTCAATATATAAAAACGTCAAGTGAAGCAAAGGCTTATGTGTTCTTTGGTGTTTAATGTTACCTTAGAGAAACTTTGGGAAACAATCTCTACCACTTCAAAGCATTATATCAAGCAGCTTCTAACGGTTCTGAACTTAAGTCATAATGAAATTATTCAATTCTTGAATTATCTCAAATACTTTCATGTTAAACTTACTTATGAAAACATCTCGATATTTTTCTAAACTTTCCGAGAAATACTTGATTCTTTCTGATATTTTATATATTCTTTTATATGCTTCTAGAAGAAGATTTAAGTTCTCATCTCGTACTACATTTACAACACCATCTTCATATACTAAAAACCCTTTTGGTTTATTAAGAAGGTCCATGTATAGAAGTAACTGGTATAAATGTTCCCTCCTTAATAGTCTCAGTCTTATCCCTATTAGCACGTGGCATATATAATCAAAAGAATAAATTCAAACCTAGATATAAATTTTTACCGGTAAAATTGTGCGGGGGGTGGGATTTGAACCCACGCACCCCTACGGGACAGGGTCCTAAGCCCTGCGCCTTTGACCTGGCTCGGCCACCCCCGCCCCTAGCTGATACCTCATTGGGGCGAAGGCCCCTCAGCTAAAAGGAGGGCCGGGCTTAGCTTAAGCTTTCACGCACTGCGTAATTGAGACAGCGTAAGCTGACAAAGGCTCAGAGAGGAAAGAAAACTAGTAGGTGCGTAAGCGGGGGGCAGTGGCGCCCCGAAGGAGTGGGCCAGTCTCCCACTAAGCAGCTAGCTCAGCGTTCTCGGCCCCGTGTTCCGTGAACGCCGACACCTAGCCTTAAGGCCGCTCCTTCGGGGGCCTTCCTCTCCCGGGCCTAACCTGGTTCGGCTAGTTCGGGAGCTTGGGCCCCTCCTACGAGGGGCTTGGCCCCCTATGCCGGCCCCACGGGACGGAGCCTCCTCGACGCCCAAGCTAGCTAACTTAGTGTTCAACCAGCCGCCTCCCCCGGTTACTGGCCCCGCCATATCGACCCTTTGCGGCTCGGAAGAGGGCTTCCCCTTCCGAGAGGGCAGGCCGAGCTCCCCGACCCTCCCACCACTGCCCCCCTAAGGAAGGGCGAGCCCTCTCGAAAAAACTTTGCTTTTAATAGCTGCGCAGAGGTGTAGCGAGTGCCTTGCTCTTAGAAGAGGTGGCAATGTTCTTAGCCTCCTTCCTCACCTTTTGGCTGCTGTTATCTCTGACCTTTAGCATTGTTAAAATTAAGGGAGTGAATCTCAAGCCCTTCTTGTTAATCATTAGAGTCGGTCCTGAGAAGATCAATAAGATGCTATCAAGGCTTACGTCCCGGTGGATTAAGGCATGGTCTATGCTTCTTGATGTTGGCGTTGCTCTGGGCTTCGGCCTAATTGCGTTCTCACTTTACTTCTTAGTCAGCAACTTATTCAAGCGCTTCGTAATGGCCGAGGGCTTTGTGGCCATTGTCCCACCAATACCTGGTCTAGCCCTCCCACTAGGACAAGTCCCTTACTTCCTCGCGGCTCTCTCCATAGCCATCGTGGTGCACGAAGTAGCCCATGCCGCCGCCTCCAAAATAGTAGGGGTGGAGATAAGGAGCTTCGGGATTGCCCTCCTGGCCATGATCTTGACGGCCTTTGTGGAGCTGGACGAGGAGACCATGGAGAGGACGGAGCTAGGCAGTAGGCTAAAGATCTTTGCAGCTGGCTCTTTTGCCAACTTGGCCCTTTTCGTGGTGCTCCTCGTGGTCTTTATGGTACTCTTTCAGCCCGGAGGCGTGCTAGTACATCATGTTGAGGCGTCCACGCCCGCCTTTCAAGCGGGGATAACTGAGGGTTGCGTGATTAAGCAGTTAAATGACGTATACGTTTTAAATCGCCTCGACCTCAATAACTTTATGAGGCACGTCGGTCCAGATCAAGTAGTGCGCGTAAAGCTGATGAGCCCAGAGGGCTCCTTGAGGGAGGTGGTGTTAAGAACTGCCAGCCACCCAAGTGATCCCTCTAGAGGCTTCCTCGGAATACTTCCGCTTGACTTCTACGAACTGAGGCTGCTAAGGCTTCCCCCAAATGTCCTCATCCACGTCCTTACCTTCTATGCGTGGCTCCAAGTCGTCTTATTCAGTCTAGCAGTCTTCAACATGCTGCCCATGGCCATAGTTGACGGAGGGAGGATGGCCTATGCTGTTATTGCTAGGACCATGAAGAGCGGCCACCTGGCTAGGGGGCTATTGGCTCTCCTCACAGCGACCTCAGTGTGTCTCATAGCCCTCAATATAGCCGCTACCTTAATTCCATTGCCTTAGCTCAGTCCCCGGTGGGGAAGTAAGTGCAAGCCTCGTGCTCAATATGTAGGAGGGGGGCAGTTTACAGGTCCCCGTACTCTGGGCTGTCTTTCTGTGCTAAGTGTTTCGAGAGGAACGTCGAAGACAGGATAAGGAGCACCATAAACAAGTATAAGCTATTTGAGCCCAATGACAAAGTGTTGGTAGCCGTTTCTGGGGGCAAGGATAGTGCTGTGTTACTGCGCACATTGGTTAAGGTGGAATCTAAGTGGGGGACGGAAGTGATGGCACTTACCATCGATGAGGGGGTTGAGGGATATAGGGATGAGGGAATTAGGCACGCTAGGGCATTGGCTGAGGGGCTTCGCGTGCCACATTATGTAGCGACGTTCAAGGAGGAGTATGGCTATACGCTTGAGGAGACATACTCAATGGCTTTAGAGAGGGGGTCGACGCTTCATGCTTGCACGTTCTGCGGGGTGCTTAGGAGGAGGTTGATGAACCTAAAGGCAAAGGAGCTAGGGGCGACGAAGGTAGCCACAGGGCACAACCTAGACGACGAAGCGCAAACTGCCCTCATAAACATCCTGAGGGGTAATGTAGTGAGGCTGGCGAGGCTCGGAGTCAAGCCATTAAGGCAGTGGGAGGGGTTCGTGCCGAGGGTAAAGCCGCTTAGGTACATTCCAGAGAGGGAGGTGACGCTGTACGCGTACTTGTCTGGCGTGGAGTTTTATGAGAAGGAGTGCAAATTTGTCGGGGGATCGATGAGGCACGAAGTTAGGTGGATGCTAAATAAGCTAGATAACGCGCACCCAGGCATCAAGTATGCCATCGTCAGCTGCGCTGACCGCTTGGCTCACTTAATCGAGAATAAAGCTAAGGGAGAAGTCAGGGCATGCAAGTATTGCGGCGAGCCTACGGGTAGGGGGATATGTAGAGCCTGCGAAATACTTGAGGAGCTAAGGGTGATGAGTTAGGTGCAGCTCATGCCAGCGGTCAAGCCGGTCCTTAGGGGCGACTCAGTTGAGGTGGTGTATAGGCCATGGCGTTGGAGCCTCCTTGAAGGGCTTAGAGCGAGGGCCGCCGAAGTAATGAGGGCCCTGGAGACTAGCGGTATACAGGCCATAGTCCATGGCAGCGTGGCCAGAGGTGATGTAACTCACAAAAGTGACATTGATGTCGTGATTCCTCACCCCATTCAGTCCTTCAAGGTAGAGGTTGCCTTGAGGTCTCGCGGTCTAGTCCCAGTAGAAAAAGTAGTGGCCATGGCCACGCCCATCCACGCTATTAAAGCCCACTTATACTTAGACGAGAGGACTTGCGTCACCTTCCCCCTAGTAGAACTAACGAAACTGGAGCGTGAGTTTTACCGCTTTGGAGGAGAGATTGGACTGGGGGATGTCGAGAGAGGGGTGAGGGTGGCTGGCGTGGATAAGAGGCTAATGTTGATCAGCCCAACTCCGCGAGGGCACATAGAGAGCCCAATTAAGGGGAGGGAGGAGGAGGTGGCTAGGCTCCTCGGAGTGAGCGTAGATATCGTGAAGGAGAGAGTGCGGGTATTGATGAGGAGAGATGAGGTGGGGAGGACGGGGATTTATCTAAAAAGAAAGCTAGCTATTGATGAATGTTTTGAGGAAGTATTAGCTAAGCTGAGGGACGCGGACCCTGCAGTAAGAAAGCTCTTGGCCTCCCGAGGAAGCTTAATTTAGTGCCCCTAGAGAGGCACGAGGGGATTAAACGGGATCCTGCGTGGCCCTCCTCCTGTTGAAAGTTGGGTACTCTTCGACAATGTAGGCCTTAAGACCGCTTAAGATGCCATGCCTCTTAGCCACCTTTAATGTGGGCACGGGCAATTCTAGCTCGCCCTTGCTCTCATTTAGAAAGAGCATATGGCTTGGAACGCCGAAGCGAAGACTTAACAGTTTAGTTAACGCACGTAGTCTGCCGACCTCCCCAGTGATAATGCCCTTCCTCAGTAGTCCGTCCTCCGTGACCTCCTCATGTGGCTTAGCCTTCCTTATCGCCATCCTCTTAAGTCTGTTTTTATACTGATATGAGTCCTTGAGAGCGGCTGGACAGTAGTGAGAGCTTAAGGATAGCTCGCTTTCTATAAAGGAGAGTAGGTCTAACGCCGTCTCCTCGCTCCCTTCAACAGCTGATAGGGAGCCTCGCTTTATTCTTAAACCCCTAGCCCTTAGCTGAAAGGCGTTCTCTTCATTCATCTCCAGCTCGTTTACGATGACGAAGTCTGCCCCTGCCTCCTCCGCGGACCTGACTAAGTCGATCAATAATTTGACCTCTCCTGGTAGGGCCGGGACCTCTATACCAACGGTCAGTCCTTCGCGCTTAGCCTTCTTAACGTAGGAGGCGGTCGCGCTTGCATCAGTAAGCTCTGGATGGAGACGCAGCTCATCTAACTCAGCCTTGGCTAAGCTGCTTAGGATGCCGTCAGTTAAGTGATGCCCGGGGGTGGTATACAAGTGGATGTGGAAGTCCTCAAAGTTTTCTTTAAGCAGCTTGAGGAAGCGCAGGGTCCTCTCAGGCCTTAGTAGAGGGTCCCCGCCGGTGAAGCCAGCCCCCCTAGCGTCCATCTCTTCAGCTTCCTTTAAGAGGTCTAGGTCTGATGTTATTGGTCTCTCGTTTGCGTAACATACGTCCCTCCACCTCTTTTCCCTTGATAGAGGGCAATAGAAACACTTACGATGGCATAGGCCAGTGACGAATACAACTAACTTCATCCCCCTCATGCATAGGTCGCAACCCCTAGGGAGGCGCCGTACCACGATGGAACCGGCCTGTGTTCTCTCCATTGTCCATGGAAGTGTTGGCGGGGCGCTTAAAAAGCTAGCCTCGCCGCTTGTGTATCGTAAATGCCAGAAGTGCTGAGGATACCTGACGACGTCGCCATACCCCTCCTCGGCTGCATAGCCTTTGGCATCTTAGATAGGGGCACGAATTTACTTCAGGTGAGGCCCACGACGCTATGCCCACTCTCATGCGTATTTTGTTCAGTCGATGCAGGGCCTTCGACTAAAAACAGGCGGACGGAGTTCATCGTTAGAGCCGACTACCTTCTTGAGGAGTTTAGGAGGGTGGCAGCGCTAAAAGGAAGGGGTCTCGAGGCCCATATAGATACAGTGGGAGATCCCCTAACGCATCCAGAGATAGTAAGCATAGTCCAAGGGATAGCCGACGTCCCTGAGGTGGAGGTGATTTCTATGCAGACACACGGAGCGCTGCTAAGTGAGCATTTAGCGGAAGAACTAGCCGAAGCTGGGCTGTCTAGAATCAACCTATCGATAGATGCGCTTGATCCTGAGTTGGCACGAAGGTTAGCTGGCACACCCAGCTATGACATTGAGAGAGTCCTAAAGGTAGCTGAGCACATAGCCAGGTCTACCACCGCTGACCTCCTAATTTCACCCGTTTGGGTCCCAGGAGTAAATGACGAAGAGATAGTCAAGATAGTTGAGGCTGCCATAAAGATAGGCGCAGGTAAGAGGTGGCCCCCATTGGGCATTCAGAAGATGGAGGTGCATAAGTACGGCAGAAGGCCTAAGGGGGTCAGGCCAATGTCATGGTATGAGTTTTATAAAAGGCTTAGGATGATGGAAGAGAAGTTCGGTGTAAAATTGGTCCTCCGCCCTGAGGACTTCAACATTCATAAGAGGGCCAGGGTACCCCTGCCCTTTAAAAAGTTTGAGCGGATAAAGGTGGATGTAGTTAGCACTGGCTGGCTGAGGGGAGAGGTCTTAGGAGTAGCAAAAGGCAGGGCCGTGACACTGATTGACTGCGCAGATGGCTGTATTGGCAGGAGGGTGAGGGCCATCGTAATAAGTGTTAAAGACGGAATAGTGATGGCAAGGTGTCTCGATTGAGCAGAGTATGCGTTCGACAGGCTAGGCTTAGCGACCTAGACGCCATATCTAAGATTGAGGAGCTCAGCTTTAAGGAGCCCTACTCTAGGTCGTTGCTACTCACACTGTTACTACTTCATCTCGATAGCTTCTTCGTCGCTGAAGCTAGCGGAGAGGTGATAGGATATGCCGTAGGAGCCATAATTAGGAAGGAGGGGCACATAATATCAATAGCCACTCATCCTCTATATAGGAGGAGGGGCGTGGGGAGGATGCTAATGGAGGCTCTAGAGAGAGCCTTGATAGCCAAGCATGCAAAACGCCTTAGGCTGGAGGTTAGGGAGGATAATGACGGCGCGAGGAGTTTTTACGAAAGGCTGGGGTACAAAATGGCTGGCAGGGTGCGACACTACTATGGCGATGGCTGCGATGCTCTCATATACCTTAAGGAAGTAAAGGAGGAGTTTAAGATTCCTAGTAAGACTAAATTAGGTCCTCCCAGCCCAATATAAGAAGATGGAGCTTAAGTTCTGGCTCCTCGACCCCTCATATACCGTAGTTAGAGGCGTGCCCGAAGTAAGGCTCTGGGGGATAGCTGAGGACGGGAGGAGAATTTTAATTAAGGACCGAGGGTTTAGGCCGTACTTTTACGTCCTCCCTAAGAAAGGGTCAGATATAGAGCTAGTTAAGGACTCAATTTTAGCCCTATCTAGCCCAGACGCGCCCATACTTGGCATTGAGCTAATGCAGCGGAAGTACCTGGGCAAGCCAGTCAACGTACTAAAGGTCACGTGCTTACAACCTCAAAGCGTCCCGGTCTATCGAGAGAAAATTAAGAGGGTTGCCCAGGTAGAGGACGTACTTGAGGCTGATATCAGGTTTTACATTAGGTACTTGATAGACAACCAGGTGGAACCCTGTGGCTGGCATGTAGTTGAAGTAAAGGAGGGTGCAAAGGAGAACGGGCTGAGGGTGGATGCTGTTTACGAGACCCTTTCACCCCCGCGTCCGCTTCCCCCTGCGCCTCCACCTAGCCTTAGGGTGCTCGCCTTTGATATTGAGTGCTATAGTGAGTCCGGCGCCCCAAAGCCACACAAAGATCCTGTGATCATAATATCTGCGGCCACTATAGAGGGGGGACGCGAGCAGTTCGTGGCCTCTGACTTAGATGATAGAGAAGTGTTGAGCGAATTTACCTCCTTCATAAAGAAATACGATCCAGATGTAATAGTGGGCTACAACAGCAACCTTTTCGATTGGCCCTACTTAGTTGCTAGGGCCAAGAGGCTCGGACTGAGGCTGGATATAAGTAGAGAGGGCACCGAGCCTCAGCCGAGCGTCTATGGCCACTACTCGATCGTGGGGAGGGCCTCTGTCGACCTATACAATTATGCTGAAGATCTCGCTGAAGTAAAGGTCAAGACGTTAGAGAACGTGGCCGATTACCTGAAGGTGATGTCCAAGGATGCTAGGACCACTATTGAGTATACAGAGATCCCAAAGTACTGGAAGGAAGGGGCGCTGAGAAAGAAATTACTTAAGTATGCTATGGAAGATGCTGAGTCCACTCTAGGAATTGCCGAGAAAGCTCTGCCCTTCCTCTACCAGCTATCTAACTTGACGGGTCTTCCGCTAGACCAAGTCGCAGCGGCGTCGGTGGGCTTTAGGGTGGAGTCTCACTTAATGCGCCACGCATTTCTTGAAGGTGAGCTTGCTCCAAACAGAATTGAGCGCCCGTACTCGCCATACAAGGGGGCCATAGTTCTAAAGCCGAGGCCAGGGATCCACGAGAACGTAGCAGTCATAGACTTCTCGTCAATGTACCCACATATAATGATCAAATATAACATAGGCTTCGACACCTACATACCTCCAGACGAGGCCTTCGAGGGAGAGTTCTTTGAGGCCCCTGAGGTTAAGCACAAGTTTAGGAAGAGGCCGCCAAGCCTCTATAGGAAGGTGCTGGAGAGGCTCCTCGAGGCTCGGGCTAAGATAAGGGAGCAAATGAGGGGACTGGATCCATCTGATCCCAATTACATAATTCTAGACAATAGGCAGCAGGCGATCAAGGTATTGGCTAATGCCTCCTATGGTTATTTGGGGTGGGTCGGGGCCAGGTTCTATATGAAGCCTTGCGCGGAAGCTACGGCCGCTTACGGTAGGCAAACGATACTTAAGGCAAATAAGCTTGCTAAAGACTATGGGCTGGACGTGATATATTCAGACACCGACAGCCTCTTTGTTAAATACGTGAAAGGAAAGGTGGAGGAGTTCATAAAGAGGGTGGAGGAGGAAGTCGGAATAGAGCTTAAGATAGACAAGGTCTATACAGTGCTTTTCTTCACTGAGGCAGCCAAGAAGTACGCTGGACTCCTTAGCGACGGCAGAGTGGACGTGGTGGGCTTTGAGGCTGTTAGAGGGGACTGGTGCGGCTTAGCGCAGGAGGTGCAGACGAAGGTATTGGAGCTGGTATTAAGGGAGAAGTCAGTACAAGGAGCTGTGAAGTACGTCCAGGAGGTGATAAGGAAGCTTAGGAGGGGGGAGGTGCCGATGAAGGAGCTCATCATTTGGAAGACGCTTGCTAAAAGCTTTGAGGAGTACGAAGTGGAGGCGGCTCACGTAGCTGCAGCCAGGAGGTTAATGGAGGCGGGCTTTAGCTTAGAAGTTGGGGATAAAGTGGGGTTTGTTATAGTTAAAGGAGCGTCTGATAAGCTGGCCGATAGGGCTGTTCCGTATGTACTAGCAAAGCCAGAGGAGATAGATTATGAGTATTACGTGACTAAGCAAGTGGTCCCCTCAGTACTTAGGGTCCTAAAGTATTTTAACATTAAGGAGGAGGAGCTATTAGCTGGACGGAGGCAGGTCTCACTCTTCGACTTCACCTCATAAACTCCAGCAGCGAGGGAGACTTGCCAGGAGTCTCTCCGCCGACAAGTTGGTCCATGTACTTGATTAACTGATCCTCAGAGCCCCTAGGTATAATCCCACTCGCAGCCGTGTCATGGCCGTCCGCAAAGCCTTCAATTCTCTTAGCGGCGCTCGACAATAGTTTGGATAGTGGAGGCCTGGCTCCTTGCCTTATTAACTCAGCCAATACATCTGGGGCTCTCGCCGAGACCTTCGCGTAACTCCTCTTCAGCTCCCCAAGTCCCGGAATCTCAGGCTGGACGTTCATAAAGCCGACGAGATACTTTTTTCGATCAATAAAGCGATGCTGGAAAGAGAGGAAGGAGAGGAAGGTGCCTATTACCTTGGTCCCCATCCCTCTAAACGCATCCCCGGCGTGGAACCACTGGACCGCCCTCTCCTTTTTCAGGCCCTCCATCCTTATTCTCGAAAGTAACAACTGGCTGGCTGCCCTTCTTTGCTCCTCGAGCCTATTGAGGAGGCTCTCGACTTCATCGTCGTCCACTTCACCTAGGCATAGGTCCACTGCCGTATTGGGGCCGCCAATATAGTAGCCAACAGAGCTTAGTATGGTTAGCTTAGTTGACCATTTCTCCCTCGTCTCTTTTTTCCCCCTTAAGTCGACTAGTATCTTGACTTCCTTTCCGCGATAAGAAGTCTCTACTAATCCTGAGTATGAGGCGTCTTTAAGGGCTTCTTCATTAAGGCCGAGGGGGACGCCGGGGACCTCAGCTGAGCCTATGACTGCGAGAGCTGCCATAAATGGTTCAGCGATGCCCATGGATTTGGCAAATGCGTAACATACCGATGCCCCTGAGGCATATAGTTCGCCGCTTACTCTATATAGCTCTGGGTTTAAGTTGATTACATACGGGCTTGGCGAAGGCTGGGCGTCGTGGTGATCGAGAATAATTGTTAAATTTCTATCTTCATTGAGCTTAGCTATGAGGTCAGCGTGTGCTGAGCCAATATCTGTGTATATAACCAGTCCCCCCTCATCTTTGTGAATCAAAGACAAAGCCTCCGGGAAGGCTTTCTCTAGGCATAGGAGAGACGGGCTAATCCCCATCTTCTTAAGCGAAGCATAGATAATGGCGGCAGAGGAGGCTCCGTCGGCATCATCATGGAAAACTAGCTTGACCCACCTAAATTTACTTTTTAAGAGGTTCGTGGCTGCCTTCTTAAGCTCCTCCTTAAAGAGGGCGAGCAGACTCCCGACTTGATCGCTCATAATTATTTGATCACTTCACTAAACGTATATATCTCGAGCCCCTCTGGCTTTTTAGCCACGTCCCCGACTCTTGCACATATTATCATCTCGACGCCCTTGTGCTCAGCTATATCGATGAGTCTTTGAGTGGCCACTCCGTCGTAAATTACGTACTTAACTCCCTCGATGCTCTGAAGAGTCTCCGCTAGGTCTCTCACGGGCACTCTTTGGAGCAGCTTCCATTCCTTATTGTAGAGAAGCGCCTCTAATGTACCTAAGAGGGACTTGGCCTCGCTAGCTACGGGCTGCGGGATCTCTATTCTTCTGGCTACCTCCCTTGGATACTGCGGCCTTTCGAACAGCAAGTGTACTTGATCGACAGGGACCTTATCACGCAGGCACTTGGCTATTTCCTTTCCGGTGAGCTCCTCCACCTCCTTTCCCGGCGGCGCCCTAGCAACATAGTCTATCTCAGCAACTTGGAGTAGCTCCTTTAGCACCAGCTCGCCTCCGCGATCTCCGTCAACAAAGGCTATTGCAGTCTTCTCCCTAGTGAGGTCTATGATTGTCTTAGGGACCACAGCCCCCTCCATAGCTATTACGTTGCGGTAGTCGTGGCGAAGCAAATTAACTACGTCAGCCCTCCCTTCAACTATTATTATGGTATCACTGCTATCTATATCTGGGCCAGCGGGCAGCTTCTCAGGCCCATACGTCGTTAACTGCGCCTCTCTTATTGCCTTCAGGACCTCGTCTATAAGCTCTTTGTACTCCGGCGTGGACTCCGATCTCCACTTTAATAACAACTCCTTGGCCCTTTCAATAACTCTCCTCCTCTTCTCCTCCCTCACGTCCTCTATTTTAGTCACCCTAATCTTAGCGTCGCAAGGGCCTACCTTATCCACAGTCTCTATGGCAGCAGCTATTAGGGCGGTCTCCACTTTATCTAAATTTGTCGGAATTTCGACAGAGCCCCTGGACTTACCTTCTTTAGACTCTATATTGACCTGAACTCTGCCTATGCGGCCTGACTTCTGGAGCTCCCTTAGGTCGAGCTTATCTCCTAGTAGGCCCTCAGTCTGTCCGAATATTGCGCCTATTACATCAGACTTCTCAACTACTCCTTCGACCTCTATCGTGGCATGTATTAGGTACTTAGGGGTAATGGCAACTCCTCCCATCAGGCTCCACCTTCGCACTCAATCACGAAAACACAGTACCGGTACTCCAGTTTAAAAGTTCCCTCACTTAACCAGCCACCTCATATGCCTTAAAATGGGAGAGGTTTATTAAGGAGCGAGTCTAAGCAGCGTGGCGGTGATTAACATTTACGGCAGGACCGACGTCCATAGAGGAGAGGCTCAGGCTTGTTACGAGGAACGTCGAAGAAGTAGTAAAGTTAGAGGAGCTTGAGGCTATTTTACGGAGTGGAAAGAGGCCTAAGGCATACTGGGGTTTTGAGCCATCAGGATTAATACATTTGGGCACGGGCTTAGTCACGGGCTCTAAAATAAGGGACTTGGTTGAGGCTGGCTTTGACTTTATAATCTTTTTAGCTGATTGGCACGCCTGGATAAACAATAAGCTTGGAGGAGATATAGAGAAAATAAGGCTTGTGGGAGAGTACTTCAAGCACGGCTTCACAGCACTCGGCCTTCCTCCCGACAAAGTGCATTATATATGGTCATCAGAGCTGACTAGCGATCAAAGGTATTGGGAGATAGTGGTCAAGGTAGCCAAGAGTGTCACGCTGACGCGCATTAGGAGAGCCCTGCCAATAATGGGAAGAAGCCTAAAGGAGGAGGACGTGGAGGCGGCTTGGCTAATGTATCCATGTATGCAGGTCGCTGATATTTTCTACATGGGCTTAGACGTGGCCTGCGGAGGCATCGACCAGCGCAAGGCACATATGCTCGCTAGGGACGTGGCCGATAAACTTGGCTTTAATAAGCCGATATGCATCCACACTCCACTCTTAATGGGCCTCGAGGGGCCTAGCGGAGCGGGTGGATTTGATGAAGACGTTGAAGTGGATAGAACGATAGCTTCGAAAATGTCAAAGAGCTCGCCTGAGCGGTGTATTTTCATACATGACGAACCGGAAGAAATTAGAAGGAAGCTGATGAAGGCTTACTGCCCGCCAAAGAGCACTAAGGACAATCCAGTGCTTGAGATAGTCAGGCTAGTCGTCATTCCCTGGAGGGGGAAAGTGGACGTTAAGACGAAGAGAGGGATATCGACGTTCAATAGCTACTCAGAGCTGGCCGAAGCGTATTCAAAAGGGGATGTGCATCCTCTCGATTTAAAGGAGGCAGTGGTCGAGGCCCTAATAGATATCCTGAAACCGGTAAGGGACTACTTTAAGGGGAGGAAGGTATTGGACGCAGTAAAGGAGCTGGAAATTGGCAGGTAAGACGCCAAGCCTCTTAGTCTTGATGTCTTTTTAGCCTTTAAATAAGACAGTCAGAAAACTAATGCAGGGCACCCGCCGAGAAACTCGTGTACGAGAGTCCCTGCTGAGGGGGCCTTACGGCCCACAAGGAAGCAGAGTGGGTCAGTACACGATTACAGGCAGGGTGCCCCTCAATTAAGGAAAGTTTTTACACCCCTGCCTTGCTAACTTATTGGCCGCAGACGACGGGGCTGTGCGAGACTGCGAGGAGGCTCGAACGATGAGCCAGGCCCTACCCACTGCGGCCACATCAATAAGTCATATTCAGATAGTAACCTCAAGGATTTAGAACTATACTATTTCAGACACAAAGCGAGGCTTGTCGAAGCCTCTATTTATGGAGGTCTTCTAAAAGGATATGTGATCAAAAGTCAAATACGTTGTTCTGCTGTCCGGTCGTTTTGCAATGTGCAGCTCTCTGTTTGCGAGGGCTCTTTATGGCTTTTAAACCCACTCACACAACGGTAGGATGGAAATAAAACACTTTGGAGGGGTCCAAAGGCGCAAAACTTCGTTATTGGAACTAAAGACAGTTCTTTCTACATGCTCAGGAAGATGCCTTGTGCTGAGCGCGCTGGAGGTACAGGACTTTAGATCTTATACCTCTTTACGAGAGAGAACGTTCACGCTTTAGGACGCACAGGTTCATAGCGCCTTGCACTTAAAGAAGCTAGCGACGTGAAACGCGTTATGCTACATTACAAAACTCACTAAATCATACTCTTCTAAAAGTCGTAGGGGCAATACATAAAGGAGGAGTTATGCCGTTATGTCCATGAGTTCAGAAGGCAGGAGGGGCAGAGACCTTTGGACTACGGTGTCCACAGTAGCGCGATCGTCATTCTATACGTAAGGGCGAGAAGAAACTTTGCGCAGAACTTTAGATAAATCGACCTCAAAACACGCCACTGGGTTCTCTATCTTGAATGTGTCTAAAACCTTGGGATGAACCTCGCCCAACAAAGCCACCTCATCTCCATCAATTTTAAGCCTAGCTGACCTACCCTCAATGAAACAAGGATGCAGCGCGGGCTCTACCAACCATTCACTTAAACCTAAATTATGTAGGAGAGCATAGAGACAGGACTGAATGTCTTCGTAGCTTACTCTACTGTTGCAAATGGCCGCTGCCAGCCTCCTCTCAACACGAGTGGAGGTGGGGCTTGAGGGTTCGATGCAAACTACGTCGCTACACTCAAAGATTTTTTGAGGGAGAGGTACGTGCCTATTATGGGAGATGAAATTAAGGAGGGTCGGGATCAGCCAGTTTCTTAGACACGCATACTCGTCTGATATTGGGTTCTCTAAAACGACAACGTTCTTTGTCTCAAGAGATGCGCCTAAGCTGATGACTTCAAGCGACGTTAATGTATAGCTAAGCACTTCTTGAAAGCCAAGCCCTATCATAAGCTCTCTAGCTGCATTAGCTATCTTAGTTATGTCTAGGAGGGCCCCTATTTGTACGCGTGGAGGTCTTTCGGGCTCTATCTTATTAAAGCCATAGCCTATGGCTACGTCCTCTACGATGTCTATTGGGTGAAGTATGTCGCATCTATATGGAGGAGGATGGACCTCTACAGTGCCTCTGTGAGCTATTGCGATGTGCCCCATCCTCTTAAGACAAGAAACCACTTCCTCCTCAGTGAGGTCTAGGCCTAAGCTATCCCTAATGAAGCCAACCTCTACATACTGTACCTGAGTTTCAAGAATGGGAGAAGAAATGTGGCGATCTGGGTAAATGATCTCGACCTTCTCCAAATACCCCCCTCTCTCAAGTATGTTCAGTGATATAACGTTTAGAACTTGACTCACAGTCCTGAAGTTAGTGCCTGTAATCTCAACGAGTAGGTTCTTAGTTGAGGGGGTTATCTTAGTTAAGCTGCAGTTAATTATTGGTGGCATCGACAGGACTCTGCCTTCCTCATCCAGCAGCAAGGGATATTTGTCGAGGCCCTCAAGTAAAAAGCCAAACTCCCTACCTTTCTCGGTATACCTTACTATTTCATCGCCGCTCATCTCCTTCCTCTCGCCAAGGGGTACAAATCGGATGTCAGAAGGGGGAAGGGCAGTGTAGATTATTCTGCGCCCTATGGCATCTAGGTCGTGGAGACCAATTGCGGCCTTAGCCCTCTTCCTACAATACGTCAGGTGAAGCTTCTCCTGAAACGCCATTAATTGTTGAACCGATTCCTCGTTTAAGCTAACCCCCTTAATTACTGCACTGAGAATGATGGGCCTAGTTTTTAAAACAGATGGATCGACGTTAATTACTACGTCTCCATTGGTGGCTTCATACTTCTTGGGTTCCTCAAGCCCTAGAAAGAGTCTAAGGGCTCTTGCTATGCCCTCGACGCTTAACATGTCTGGCCTATCGGCCGTGACCTCTATTGTGAGGTTAGATCCTTCTACGCCCTCTACTGAGCATTTGTGAATGAAGAGGACGTCCGTGAGCTCGGCTAAACTCATGGCCTTCTTAAGCATAGACAGGAGCTCGTCTAAGTTAATAGTCACCGTTGGCATGCTACCTCCTCCATGATAAAGGCCTAGCCCTAAGCCAATCTAACCTATATGTATAAAGGTCTCGTATGTCGTCAACGCCCAGCATCGCCATGGCGAGCCTGTCTACTCCGATACCCCAGGCTGCCACAGGGTAGTCTATCCCAAGTGGTCTTAGGACCTCGGGCCTAAACATCCCTGAGCCTACGAACTCAATCCAGCCGAGCGTGGGATGCTTAACGTAACCCTCTACGCTAGGTTCAGTGAAGGGAAAGTATCCAGGCTTAAACTTCACTGGGCCTAGCCCGAGCGCTGAAGCAAATTCTTCTATTATGCCTAAAAGGTGGCGTAACGTGACGCCATAATCACCATAAATTCCATCTAACTGCATGAATTCCATAGAATGTTTGGCGTCAGGAACATCAGGCCGATACACGCGAGATAAACAAAACACCCGGACAGGGGGCTTGGGGCGCTTAGATAGATACCTCACGGATACGGCTGTTGTCTGAGTCCTAAGCACGAGGCGTTTTGCCATTTGATAGTCCCACTGGTAGCCCCACCCTCTTGATCCGGTCGTCCACCCATCTTCGTGAACCCTCTTCACCCTCTCCATCAATCCTTCATCTTCAATCCAGCCAGTGCTGGGTCTCTTAACGCGAAAGCTATCATGTATCTCTCGAGCCGGATGATCTTGGGCCTGGAACAGTACGTCAAAGTTCCAGAACTCGGTCTCAACGAGGGGGCCCTCCTGCTCAATGAAGCCCATTGAGACCATGACCTCCTTAATGAGGTCGAGGAGGTCGAGGTAGAAGTGCTTCTTTCCAGGGTACGTAGTGTAGGGCTTAGCGGTTACGTCATAGGGCCTAAATTTGATTTTCGTCCAAGCGCGATTCCTCAATAGCTCAGAGGTTAAGGCCGAGACCTCCACTTGACTTTCGATGCCCTCAGCTGCGGCTAAGCCCTCGACGGTCAGTTCAGCTCTAACCTCAATGAAAGGCTTTGCAGTTATCAGCGAGCGCCTCTTAAGCCTCTTAATGCATTCCTCTGAGGTACTTAGGCTAGAGGCAAGCACAGAGCCGAGCTCGGCAATCCTCCTCAAGACATACTCATCATCATCTATCTCCGGGGCCTTGAGCGCTCTTATAACATTGTCCTCCACCTTAACCCAGCCCTTACGCTTGGCCCATCCCAGCGCTATTGAGAAGACTTCGTTTTCCATGTTAAGTCTGGATTTAACTACATTCAGTGGAGCACTTGGCGTCGCGGCTTCATAAAGGCGGCGCTCGGGTAAGCCCTGCTTAACATAGGCAAGCCCCTCGGCAGTAAGGGTGAGCTGTTCGTCTCTGATCCTCTCAAGCCTCAAGAGCCCTTTGGCAGCTAATCTCTCTAGAGCCGACATCACAGCGTTCCTATCAAGCTGGCTTAGGGAGATCAGCTGAGAAGCCGTAGCCTTGCCCCCTGAGTCCTTCAGCGCCTTAATGATCTTGGCCTCTATGTCGCTTAAACGTAAACCCATCACCCCTAATGATTTTCCGTCTAGAAGGCATAAGGAGGACAGCGAGAAGCGGTTAAAAAGTTATTGTTTTAAAAAGGCTTAAGAGAGTTGGCGTTAACAACTCTCTCTTAAGGGTGGAGCCTATTGTGGTACTTGAGCCGTGGGGAGAAGTAAGGATAGAAGATTACGAAAGGGTCTGTAGAGAGTTTGGCATTCAACCGATTAAACCCCTTTTGCATCAATTTAAGGAGCCTCCTGCCATCATTAGGAGGGGGATAGTCTTTGGACACCGGGATTTAGAGATAATACTGGAGGCTATCAGGAGCGGCCGCCCCTTTGCCGTGATGAGCGGGATAAAGCCTACCGGAGACTTTCATTTAGGTAGCCTTTTAACAATGAAGGAAATAATATATTTTCAAAAACTCGGTGGCTTTGGAGTTTACTGTATAGCAGACATTGAGGCATACGAAGATAATGAAGTTCCATTTGAAGAAAGTAAAGAAGTAGCAATTAACAACATAGCCGATGCATTGACGTTAGGCTTCGACCCTAAGCGCGGGTACATTTATAGGCAGTCAAAAGAGCGCAGGGTTAAGGACCTGGCGTACCTCTTCGCCCGGGGGATTACGTTAGCCACGCTAACAGCGATTTATGGCGAGCGACACTTAGGTCTCTATATGTCAGCGCTAATTCAAGTCGCCGACATACTCTTACCACAATTAAAGGATTTCGATGGGCCCAAGCCCACGGTCGTACCAGTAGGGGTGGACCAGGACCCTCATATTAGGCTCACTCGCGACGTAGCGCACAGATTTCATGAACGTTTAGGGTTCGTAGCGCCAGCGGCCACGTACCACAAGATGATGAGGGGGCTCGATGGCTCCCCCAAGATGAGCAAGCGTAATCCGATGAGCTACTTTACTCTCAATGAGGCACTGGATAGCGTAAAGTGGAAGCTTATGAGCGCCTACACGGGAGGTAGAGCTACTGCCAAGGAGCAGCGCGAGCTTGGCGGCGTGCCCGAGCAATGTTGCATATATGAACTATGCTTATTCCATTTCATAGAGGATGACTCTAGGCTGTTTGAAATGTATAGCAGATGCAAATCGGGCGCTGTGCTCTGCGGAGACTGTAAGGCTGAGGTGGCAGAGGTGGTGCTTCGTTTCTTGAGAGAGCACCAGGAACGTAGAAAGAAGTTCCTGGATCAAGCGATAAGAATAGTTGAGGATGAAGAAAAGGAGGCTAGCTATCTTTAATGCAATTAGTCATAAGCGAAACTTTGAAATAAAGGATGAGCCCACCCTCCTCACAAAGGGTGAAGTCGGTGGCGCATAACACCAAGGCTTTTGATGCTGCCTTAATGGAACTCTCTAATTTTGTGTCTAAGCTTTCTGAGCGTATAGACCGCGGGCAGGTTGAGAAGATGTTAGGGATGCTAATTGAGGCTTGGAGCTGGGGCAAGATAGTTCTCGTTGTAGGTGCTGGGCGTAGTGGCCTTGTCGGTAGGGCGTTTGCCATGAGGTTGATGCATTTAGGGTTTAGAACGTACGTTGTAGGAGAGACCGTGACCCCAGGAATAGGAGCAAACGACCTACTCATAGCCATTTCAGGTTCGGGGACTACGGGGATTGTTGTAGCGGCTGCTGACGCAGCAAAAAGGGTAGGGGCTAAGGTTATAGCCGTAACCTCTTTCCCAGAGAGCCCGCTTGCGAAAATCGCAGACCATGTGGTGGTTGTCCCAGGCAGGGCTAAGGTTAGCGAGGAGGCAGACTACTTCTCCAGGCAAATCCTGGGCATGCATGAGCCGCTGGCACCGCTTGGGACCCTCTTTGAGGTAGGGACCATGGTGTTCTTGGATAGCGTCATCGCTGAGTTAATGCATAGGCTTGGCAAAACTGAACGCGAAATGAAGACTAGGCATGCGGTGATAGAATGACGTCTCTACGGGCCTTTTTAACTGAGGAGACTTATGGTCCGACTCACCAGTGAAAGTTTGAAGAGACGAATGTTGTGGCTTAGAACTTGTAAGTGAGAAGTCACATAAAATGATCGACTATATGAGGGCGAGGGCAAAGAGGCTGGGAAAAAAGATTTTTAAATAAGTGCGCTTAGGGACTGGCTAACCTAAGACCTATAGTTGCTAAATGCGACGCACAGAGGGGGGCTACATTGAGGGATTATCAAATTCAAAGATTTACCTAGTCAAGTTGAAGTGTATGATACCACGCTCAGAGATGGAACTCAGGGAAGAGGAGTCAGCTTCTCGCTACAAGATAAAATAAGTTTAACGTTGAAACTCGACGAGTTTGGCGTACACTTTATAGAGGGAGGGTGCCCAGCCTCAAACCCCAAGGACCGTGAATACTTCAATGAGGTTGGCAATTATAAACTTAGCAACGCCGATGTGGTGGCATTTACATTTACCAGGCGTAAAGACAAGAAGGCAGATAGCGATCCGTTCGTAACTGAGGTATTGAGGTATAATGTTGACGTAGTAGCCGTCGTCGGTAACTCGTCCAAATATTATGTTAAAAACGTGTTGAGGGTAAAGCCGGAAGTGAATCTCGAGATGATCAAAGATACCATAGAGTACCTAGTAAAGCATGGCATTAAAGTGATATTTGATGCTGAGCACTTTTTTGATGGTTATAAATTTGATTCGGACTATGCGCTGAAAGTGATTAAGGAGGCCGAGGACTCGGGGGCTTACCGCATAGTGCTTTGTGATACTAATGGTGGCAGTTTACCTTATGAAGTAGGCAGCATTGTAACTAAAGTTAGGCGGTCTCTCAAAACCCCCATAGGGATACATTGCCATAACGATGCTGGTGTGGCTGTAGCCAATACTATTGAGGCTGTGTTGGCCGGGGCCATTCACATTCAGGGGACCATCAATGGCCTGGGGGAGAGGTGCGGCAACGCTGACCTATGTCAAGTAATACCTAACCTTGAGCTAAAGCTAGGAATCAAGGCCCTCGCAGTAAATGCACCAAGAGATGAGCGGCTCAGAAAATTAACAGAAATTTCAGCCTACGTCTATGACTTGGCCAACATCCCTCCCAACCCTTACCAGCCATATGTTGGCAAATATGCGTTTGCCCATAAGGCAGGGGTTCATATTGATGCTGTACTAAAGTATTGCAAAGCCTATGAGCATATTAGTCCAGAGGTTGTAGGCAATCGGAGGCTGCTAACGGTCTCTGAAGTTGTAGGCAGAGCCGGGGTAGTGAGCAAAATCAATGAGCTTGGCTTTCCCGTAAGTAAGGACGATCCAGCTGTTACAAATATCCTAGAGGAAATTAAAAAATTGGAGTATCAAGGATATCAGCTAGAGGATGCAGATGCAACAACGTTTCTAATCATCCTCAAACATTTAGGGATATACGATGAAATGTTTAAAGTTACCTACTGGAGGGCATCAGTTGAGGCTGAAGGTAACAGCTCACTAATTGAGGGCGCCGTAAGGGTTGCGATAGGAGGGACGTCTTACTACGAAGTCTCTAGGGGTCTAGGCCCCGTTCACGCTCAGGACCTGGCATTAAGAAAGGCTCTGTCCAAAGTATATCCAGAGGTGCTGAATGTCCATTTAGTCAATTATAAGGTATCAGTCATAGATAGAGGGATGGGCACGGCTTCTAAGGTAAGGGTCTTCATGGAGTTTTCTGACGGAAAACATAGCTGGGTCGCAGTAGGGGTCTCGACTAACATTCTAGAGGCAAGCAAAGAGGCGTTAATTAGCGGTTATGACTATTATCTACAGATGAAGAGAAACGCGCAGCTGAAGTGCAGAGGGAGCGAGAGTAAGTAAGATGAGGCGAATAAAGTAGTATGATTTTAGCTACTCTTTGACCTCTACAACAGCCTCCGTCGGTACTACACCGCGCTTGCGTTGCTCATAGAAATCCCGTAGCTTCTTAATCATGTCTGGATCGATGCGCTTCCATTCACTCTCAGGAATGAACTCGCTAAGCAAGTCGAGAGCAATACCTATAGTCGTATCCAGATCTCGGTTTTCGTAGACACCTTGGTTAATGAACCTTTTCTCAAATGCGTCGGCAAAGGCTAAGTAGGCGCGGTCGCGCTCGCTAATTGCCTCCTCGCCAACAACAGCCACTAAGCTCCTCAGATCAACACCCTCACTGTAGCAGTAATAGAGTTGGTCGCTTACTGGCATGTGCCACGGACGGGTGTAGCGCGTCGCCTCCTTCATTAGCCGGCTGAGCGATGGGAGGGGGTTTAGCGGTGGGTAGATGCCTTTACGATGTAGCTCTCTGCTCAAAATTAGCTGCCCTTCAGTTATGTATCCAGTTAAGTCGACAACTGGATGCGTAATATCGCCGCCGGGCATGGTTACAATTGGCATGAGTGTAATAGTCCCTTTACGTCCTTGAATGCGTCCACATCTCTCATAAACTTGAGCCAGGGCAGTATAGAGGTACCCTGGATATCCTCGCCGCCCTGGTATCTCCGCCCTCGCTGCGCTTATCTCCCTTAAAGCCTCTCCAAAGTTAAGCATGTCGGTTAGTATGACTAGGATGTGCATATCGTATGTATAAGCCAGAGCTTCGGCAGTCGTGAGCGCTACATGCGGCGTTATAACTCGCTCAATAGCGGGGTCTTCTGCTAAGTTTAGGAAGGTAACGAGGCGCTCAATTGCGCCCGTTTTCTCGAATTCATTCTTAAAGAACATCGCTTCCTCAGCAGTAACGCCCAAGGCTGCGAAAACTATGGCAAACTCCTCTTCCTTACCAGGGATAACTGCCTGCCTGGCAATTTGAGCAGCCAAAATGTTATGAGGCAACCCGCTTTCGGTGAAAATAGGTAATTTTTGTCCGCGACTTAGTGTGTTCATGCCGTCAATCACCGAAATGCCCGTTTGAATGAATTCACGTGGGTACTCGCGAGCGTAGGGGTTAATGGGTGCTCCATAGACCTCAATCACTTCATCCGGGACTATTGGGGGGCCTCCGTCTATGGGCCTACCTTTACCGTCAAAGATCCTTCCAATCATCTCTGCACCAACAGGCACCTTCAATGTATCGCCTAAGAAAACAACACTAGTTCCTTCTAGATCTAGACCTCGAGTGCCTTCAAAAACTTGGACTACGGCATAACCATCCGCAGATTCTAAGACCACCCCCGTCCTCACTTCATGACTAGCGGTCTCAATGCGGACAAGCTCATTATACATGGCATCTTTGATTGCCCTAACTATAAGTAACGGGCCGCTCACATCAGAGATGGTCCTAAATTTACGAGCCGATTTTATGAAGGCGGAGCTCATTACAGCCGACCTCGTTTAAGCGTCCCAGAGTTAAGTCGCCAAGTATTTAAGCTATCTTCATTCTTAACAATTTACCTGAGGGGCTTAAGCCATGGGGCGAAGATGAGGAATGAACAGAGAGCCTGGTCCTAGTGGGGGTTTAATACCCTTCTTAGTGTTGAGTGCTTTTCTCTTCGCATCCTCAGCAATGGCTGGCTATTACGTCGGCCTTGTCAGCCCTGAATTTTCTCAAGCTTTAGCTGAGCTCCTAGGGGGGCCGCCAGGACCCTTGCAACAGCCAGGACTTAAACCAGGATCCTTAGAGTTCCTATGGTTCATATTATTAAATAACGGCCTAAAGTGTCTAGCTGCTATACTGTTAGGCCCCATCCTCGGCCTATTTCCGTTAATATTGGTGATGGTGAATGGCTTTATCTTAGGCGCCCTCTCAGTGCTCGTATCCGAAGCTTACAGTCCTTGGCTCTTCCTAGCAGCAGTGATCCCCCACGGTGTGCTTGAAATACCTGCCGTAGTGCTTAGCGTAGCCCTTGGACTAAGAATAGGGTGGATATCAATTAAGAAAGTGGCGGGAGGGAAAGCGAGCCTAAAGGCAGAGGTCAAAAGAGGCTTAAGACTTTACTTAAAGGTAGTACTGCCATTGATAGTAGCTGCCGCCTTTATAGAGACATCCTTGACGCCTGCAGTTATAAGCAGCTTAATAAAGTAGGGGGCGAGAGTTAGGCTAAAGTGAGTTAAGAGAAGTCAATTTAGGTTTGCTGTAGAAGTTCGGCAAATTGCTGATTCATTTTTAGCTCAATTTCGTTGTAAACCTCGTCCACTCTGTCGTGAGGTATAATCTTCATCCTGGCTATGTCTTCTTTGACCGGAAGTTTAAGTACTTTAGATAAAGGCACCCCTTTATTGACAGCATCCTTCATATACTTGCTAAATTGGAGAATTATCTTTAACATCCTATACATCTTGCGAGGTAAGCAGTAGGAGTCAACAGGGTGGTAGGCGTGTTGCATCAAATAATCCTCTCTTATCATTCTGGCGGCTTCAAGCGTGGCTCTATCAGTCTCTGGTAGCGCATCAGGGCCTACAAGTCTAACTATTTCTAAGAGCTCGGCCTCTCTCTGAAGTATAGCCATGGCTTCACGCCTCAACTCGGGCCAGTCCTCAGCTACATTTCGCCTAAACCACTCCTCTAAGGCGTCTAAGTATAGTGAGTAGCTAGTCAGCCAGTTAATGGCTGGGAAGTGGCGGCGGAATGCTAGGGCAGTGTCGAGGGCCCAAAACACCTTTACTACCCTAAGTGTGTTTTGAACTACAGGCTCAGAGAAGTCTCCGCCAGGCGGAGATACAGCTCCTATTACTGAAACAGAGCCCGTGCGCTCTGGCCGTCCTAATGCTATAACCCTGCCAGCACGCTCATAGAACTCAGCAAGCTTAGCACCTAAATAAGGTGGAAAGCCCTCCTCACCCGGCATCTCCTCTAAGCGGCCTGAGATCTCGCGCAAGGCCTCAGCCCAGCGACTAGTAGAGTCTGCCATTAGTGCGACGTCGAAGCCTTGGTCTCTAAAGTATTCAGCTATGGTTATTCCAGTGTATATACTAGCCTCCCTAGCGGCTACAGGCATGTTGCTAGTGTTGGCTATCATCACCGTGCGCTCCATCAAGAGCCTCCCAGTTCTAGGGTCAAGCAGCTTAGGGAAGCGTTCTAACATCTCAGTCATCTCATTACCACGCTCACCGCAGCCTATGTAGACGATAACGTTGGCATCAGACCATTGGGCAAGCTGATGCTGCATTACTGTCTTTCCGGTACCGAAACCACCAGGAATAGCCGCGGTACCCCCCTTAGCTATTGGGAAGAAAGTATCAATAATGCGCTGGCCGGTGAGTAGCGGTGTAACTGGGTCAAGCCTCAATTTATACGGACGAGGCTGTCTGACCGGCCAACGGTGCGCTAACTTGAGCTCGACTTCCTCACCTGCATCTGTTCTAACCCTTGCCACCACTTCATCCACTAAGAATTTACCTTCATGTATCTCAAGGATTTCTCCCTTAACCCAAGGTGGGACCAAAATCTTGTGATTTATGAGGGGCGTTTCAGGGACTGTGCCTATAATATCGCCTGGCTCGACCATCTCGCCAGGCTTAACATTAGGGATGAAGTCCCACTTGACGTCCCTGGGCAAAGCTGCTGCAGAGGCGCCGCGCTTAACGAAGTCCCCGGTCAGGCTCCTCAAGGAGGGCAGCGGGCGCTGAATGCCGTCGTAAATTTGTTTAAGCAAGCCTGGGCCAAGTTCTACAGTAAGTAGATCCCCGGTAGCTATTACCTTGTCACCGGGAGCTATTCCCGAAGTCTCTTCATAGACTTGGATGTAGGCCTTATCTCCTTCTAATTTAATAATTTCACCAATTAAGTTGAGCTCACCTACCTTAACTACTTCATACATCTTAGCACCCCTTAGTCCTGAGGCCACAACGAGAGGCCCAGCGATTCTAATTATCCTACCTACACGTTGCACTTTCTTCACCTCACGAAGACTTCTACTCCGATCGCTCTTCTTAACAGGCTCCTAATAGGGTCTTCTCTCTTTGTCTCAACCCCTCTATGTGAGGGAATGCTGACTATCACTGGCCTGGGCCTGAGGTAAAGTTCCTGAACCAGCGAGCTGGCCATCGAGATCACCTCTTCGGTTACTATTAATACTGCGACTTCTTCGTCACGCGCTAACTCTTTTAAGACCTTCTCAGCCTCATCGGGCGTTTTAACCACCTTACCCTCTGAGACTCCTGCGAGCTTAAAGCCAGCCACTGCATTCTCATCACCGACCACGACTATTTTCATATCTACCCCTCTGTAAACAGTATTTTAGAGGCCTTCACTCTCATCTCCGCAATCAGCCTTTCGAGCCTAGACTCCAGGGTGTTATCGTAAATCAGGCTTCTGTCTTTGGTAGCCACGATGGCACCACCAACACACCTTAACTTAATCTCGGAAAGTTGGAGCTTTGTGTCTGTACCAGTCTTAGACTTCACTTTCTCAGCTATTTTCTCGAGATTTATATTTAACTTGGAGTCCCTTTCATTAAGTTGAACTATGAGGTCCCCACCACCTATGGTAGCGGCGGCTTCCTCGATCAAAAATTCCAAGGCCTTCACATACTGAGGACTACTAATAAAATTAACGAGCTTCTCTCTAACCTTCTCCACGACCTTATTTATTAAGGTCTCACGCTCCTCTAACCATCTCTCCCTCGCCTTGACCCTAGCCTCCACTATCCTCCTCCTAGCCTCCTCTTCGTAGGCCTCTCTAAACTTCGCTACCTCAAACTCAATCTTTGAGCGTGCCTCCTTCGTAGCTTCTTCCTTTAACGCCTCAGCCTCGGCCCTTGCTTTGTTCAGAATTTGCTCAGCCTTATTTCTAGCATCATTAAGAATTTTTTCGATCAATCTGTCTAGACTGGACATGGTCTAGCCCTCTAAGGGTATGAGGCGTCTAAACAACTCCTCCACGGCCCTATCCATGTTTTTATATGCAGAGGCTCTAAGTTTCTCCAGTTTATCATTCAAGTCTTCCTCTATTGACTTAATCTCCTTGGCAACGCGCTCCTCTATTTCTCTAGCTACCTCTTGCTTTGCCTCCTCAACCTCCTTGCTCACATCCACCTTAAAAGTCTCAGCCTCTCTCTTCAGGGCCTCGGCTTGACGTTCGGCCTCTTCTATTATTCGTTTGGCCTCTCTCTCAGCTTCAAGAACTCGCTTCAACTTCTCAACAAAGCTGTCCAAACGCGTCACCACTAAGATTGGTGCAGTTAACGCTAAGTACGTCTAGTTAAAAGGTTTATGCCCTAAGCTAAAAACTCATACTGATGTGTGTGGATAATGAGGTCCTTCTCCTCAGGGCTCCACAGTTGAGAGGGCTTATAGACTGGACTGGATCTGCCGAAGTACGTTAATGAAGATCCTGAAGCGCTGCATTTAGGGCACTTCACTTTAATGCCACTGGAGATATACTTGCATGAAGAGCAGTACGTTAAGGTCTTATCGTATATTAATGAGCCTATGCCATATTCCTTAAAGAGTCTCTCGGTTAATTTAATTAGACGCTCTGGCTCAGCCTCTCGTACGCCTAACATCATTACGTGGCCTCCACGGGCTATTGGGTGAAGAGCACCCTCCAACTTAGCCCGTATGCTTAAGGGAACAGCCAGAGATCTAACCAACGGCAGCCATGACGTGTAGTATGGACGCTCTTTTGGGCCGTGAAATACCAGCTTATGTCTTTCGAACTTCTTGGCATCAGCCTGGACAAAACGACTTGAGGGATCCTCACTGGGAGCAAGCGAAAGCTGTAATCTAAGCCCAGACTCGCTACTGAGCTTTGATAGCATAGTTGCGAGGGACTTGAGGATTTTTACAGCAAAATCAAAAGCAGCTTTAGATTCGTGAGGGTACTCACCAACATGTGCCCTTACAGCTTCTGGGAGACCTACAACAGATAAGTTAAAGGAGCAGGCATCAAACCTAAGGTACTGACCATTATCAAGGGGGAGGGAAAGTAAGGGGAGGAGCCCTCTCGAAAGCCCCTCGACTATAGAATCCCTCTTTACGGTAAAGGCGCTCATAGCTATTTCTACGCGGTCCCAAAGTTCGCTCATAAAGAGATCGTCATTACCTGCTGACTCGTAAGCTATCCTTGGCATATTTATGGCAACTTCACCTAAGCACCCGGTCCTAGTCACATCGATCTCCCAGTCGCCTTTCCAATCTGAGCCCAGCCTAGTAAAGAAGGCCGAATAGCATGCGGCTTCACCTTGCCAGCTTGCAACCAAGTTTATGAAGCAGGGAAGGCCGCAAGATGAGGCAATTCTATGAGCCTCCATAAGTAGCCCCTCACTATCTCCCGTGGTTTGAGGAAAGGCCCTCAACGATACATGTACTTGAGGCATTAAGTAGAGGCCGCCGGTTGGAGGGCCCTCACGCAATACCTCCATTAAAGCTTTAAATATAAGATTAGCTTCGTTCTCATAATCACCTAAACACCCTCCGTAGGGAGCGTCAAGGGCGGCCAGTATCTTGGGGAGGCCTAGTTCCAGGGTTAGTGAGGTGGCCGGGGAGAGGTACTTCTTAAAGTAGTGTTCTAAATAAAGCTCGTTCAAGAAGTGACGTAGCTCCTCCTTAATTTCATTGAGGGAAAGGCCTGCAGCATGTGGTGCCAACATGACATTAAAAAATGGCAGTCCCTGATCAGTCACGACGTGGGTTTCAAAGAGTCTCAACATCATAAGTATGGACCTAAGCGCCTTACTAAGCCCGACTCTTCCTTGACCTATCCAACTCGCCTTGACTAAGGCCCTGAGGTCGTGGCTAAGACTGTTTATTCTAATTGTCCAGCCAGATAAGTCGCATAGGTGAAGGTCGCCGGACATGTGCGCGTCCCCAACATGGCGGGGCAGTGCCTTTAGAAGCATGAACTCAGCAAGTATGGATTCGCTAGCCCGTTTATAGAGAAGCTGAGGGCATGAGAGTTTTGATGCAGCTTTTATCGCTTCAGAGACGTCATGAACTGGAAGCCCTAGCCTGGTTAAGCTGTGGCGATAGTCCTCTAATCCCTTCTCAATTAAAATGGCATTAACAAGCTCTCTAATCAATGGAGCCGTCAGGTACTTTATGTTTAGCTTCAAGATCCTTTCCTCGGCTTCTCTCGCGATTTCGTTAGCTAGCTTCTTTGGAACGCGGGCTTCATTTTCGAGAGATTCGACTATCTTATTTCTATTGAAGGGCTCCATCTGAAGCCTGGACGTCCTAACAACTAGCGAAGCTGCGCCACCCGCGGTGTCCTCAAGTGTCAAGATGAGGTCTGCGATCCTCCTACCAAGCTCGGTTAACTCGTACTTCTTAACTGAGGGGTTGAGCCGAAGTATACCTTCATCCACTAGCCTCCTAAGATGATAGCCAAACTTACCTGTGTCAGTCTTTACGCTTAGACCCAGCTTCCTCATTAGGTCAGTGAAGGAAAGGAAGGACTCTTTAGCTAATGAGCGAATTATCTCAAGCCTGATAGGATTAGATAGACATGAAAGCAGCCTATGGGCGACCCTTCTCTCTCGCATACACCTGCTAAGAATTCATGCAAAGCATTAGATAGATTTAGTGGTTTTTGAAACTATGGTTCAAGCCATTCGTCAAGCAGCCTCTCTCCTTCATCGTCATCCACTTCATAAGTTTCGAAACTGCCCCCATCTTCAGCTATCTTTTGTGCAAGAAGGTGGTAGCAGCTCTTGGCCCTTGTCCCGGTTACGACGTTGATGAAGAAATCGTCACATGTACAGTACTTACCCGGTATGACCATGTAATCCCTTGTTCGACCTACTACTATCCAGTACTCTTCGCGACTCTGCTTAAATACGTATTTCTTCACTCTACGCTCCGTCACTGCCTCTAAAGCTCTTCGAGCCCTGTGATCGCCATCTAATGTGCTAGACGTTTTTAACCACCAGACGTTTAAAGTCTTTAGATGCTTAAAATAGTTTCAGGCGAGCCTGCAGCGATCATCGAAGGCCGAGAGAAGGTGCTTGTAGTTGCCGATTTACATATAGGCTTTGAGCGCGAGTTAGCACGGCTAGGTGTAAACATTCCGTCCCAGACCGGAAAGATGTTTGCGAAGCTACAGAAAATCATACTTCAGACCAAGCCAGACCACGTAGTTTTGCTAGGTGATGTTAAGCATAGCATCCCGGTTGCAACCGATCAAGAGTGGACGGATTTGCCAGTCTTTCTCGAAAAATTGCTAGAGCTGGGCGTGGAAGTAAAGATAGTACAGGGAAATCACGATGGTGGTCTGGAGCCTTTAACCCCTAGACAAGTGAGAATACATGACAGCCGAGGAATAGTTGTTGAGGGGGTGGGGCTGATACATGGGCACGCCTGGCCTTCCAAAGAACTATTTAAATGTAAGGTGCTATTAATGGGACACAATCATCCAGTCGTAGAATTCCGTGATCAATTGGGATTTAGAGGCTCCTTCCCTGCTTGGCTCTCAATGAAGATCGATGTTAAGTCGCAGGGACTATTGCCTAAGGAGGTTGCTCACGAGACCGTAAAATTGAGGAGGGTGATAGTGATGCCGGCTTTTAACACTCTCCTCTCCGGGAAGCCAGTCAATACAGAGGATCGAAAGTTCTTCGGTCCATTGCTTGAATCGAGGGCCCTTAACATCGAGGAGGCTGAGGTGTATCTACTTGACGGAACATTCATGGGCAAGGTAATTGAGGTTCCTTGCTCTATCTAGAGTGGAAGCGTAGAAGCCTTATATAACTCCTCTCCACCTTACGGTAAGCTCCCCTGGCCAAGGGAGGGACGTCAGCAACGGGTAAGGTCAGACCGCCAAAGGAGCGTAAGTATGGGAAGGGCTCTAGACGATGTAGGATCTGCGGCACCTACGAAGCCCTCATCAGGAAGTATAAGCTATTAATTTGTAGGCGCTGCTTTAGAGAGGTCGCTGAGAAGTTAGGCTTTAAGAAATACTGGTGAGGCGAGAAATGACAATGACGGACGTTCTTTCCGATGCTTTGGCTCGCATCATGAACAGCGAGGCTACCGCTAAAAGCGAGTGTTTAATAGTCCCAGCCTCTAAATTGGTAGCTAACGTCTTAAAGGTACTATTAAGAGCCGGCTACATAGGTAACTTTGAGTTTATAGATGACGGTAGACATGGAAAACTCAAGGTTCAGCTTCTAGGCAGAATCAATCGAATAGCTGCAATAAGGCCAAGGAGGCCGGTGAAAGTAAAGGAGTTTGAGGAAGTGGAAAAAAAGTTCCTGCCCTCCTACGGAGTGGGTCTCTTGATTCTCTCTACATCTAGAGGGGTGATGTCTCATGTGGAAGCTAAGCAGCTAAACATAGGTGGGGTGCTATTAGCATACGTTTACTAGGGGACTAACATGGTAAAATTGCTAGCTGTTGAAGTACATAAATCTGAGGTAAAGGTACCTGAGGGAGTTGAAGTAGAAATTGGAGAGGGGGCGGTCAAGGTAAAGGGACCCCTAGGTAGTTTAGAAAGAAGTTTTGCAAAACATATGGTTGAGGTGTTTAATGAGGGACGTTCTATAATTATTGCTTCTAGGCTGAAGGGCAAGAGAGGGAAGGCGGTGGTGGGAGCGGTGGCCTCACATATAGAAAATATGATAACTGGGGTTACCAAGGGTTACACATATAGGCTTAAGATCATTTACTCTCACTTCCCTATATCAGTAAAGGTAGAAGGCGACAAGGTAGTAATTGAGAATTTTAGAGGGGAGAAGCAGCGCAGGATAGTCAAGATCCTTAAGGGGGCTCAAGTTAAAGTGGAGGGAGATGACATAATTGTAAGTGGCATAGACCTCGAGGTCGTGAGCCAGACGGCCGCCAATATAGAGCTCGCTACAAAGGTAAAGGGATACGATCCAAGAGTGTTTATGGATGGAATTTACATTTATCGAAAGGAGGTAGGGCTTCCTTGAGCTTAAGGAGGCTCTTAAGGCTTAGACGGCTTATGAATCAGTACAGGCCAAAGTTCGTTAGGATGAATGTGCAGGGTCTAGTTAGGATTAAGGAGGTATGGAGAAAGCCCAGAGGGCTAGATAATAAGATAAGGATCGAGCGTAGGGGCTATCCAGCTAAGGTTAAGGTGGGGTACAGGGGCCCAAAGAAAGTGAGGGGCTTGCATCCTTGCGGTCTTATCGAGGTTCTTGTGCACTCCATTAGTGAGTTAGAGGGACTTAGCCCAACGAAGCACTGTATTCGTATAGCTAGTACATTAAGTAAGAGGAAGAAGCAGGAAATAGCTGAGAAGGCGACTAAGCTGGGGTTGAAGGTAGTGAACTTTACTTTAAATAAGTGATGGACATGAGGGTTGAGCCCTTTGTCCACCATACATCTCGTTAAGAGGATGGCTGCCGAGATACTGGGAGTGGGTATAAATAGGGTATGGATGGATCCAAGTCAGCTCAGCAAGATCTCCTCTGCCATCACTAAGGAAGATGTCAGGAGGCTTATTAAAGATGGTATAATTAAGGAGAGGCCGGTGAAAGGGACGTCAAGAAGTAGGGCAAAAGAGAGGCACAAACAATACAAAAAGGGGCTTAGGAGGGGGCCTGGCAGCCGTAAGGGGCGGACAATCGATGAGAAGAAGGTTTGGATGGATAAAGTAAGGGCGTTGAGAAGTTTATTAGCCGATTTACGTAGAAGGAAGGTAATAGCGAGGTCCACTTACAGAATGCTTTATACCATGGTTAAGAGTGGAGCTTTTCAAAGCAGGTCACAACTTAAGACGTACATTAAGGAACAGAAGCTTGCTAGGATTCCCCTCTAGTTTGTAGGTGATGAAGGTGGCTAAGGGGGCTCTCTATAAAGTGCCTTTCAGGCGAAGAAGAGAAGGGCTCACTAACTACAGGCAGAGGAGGAAGTTAATATTATCAAGAAAACCACTTTTAGTAGTACGCAAGACCAATAAGCACATTATAGCACAACTCATAAAACCTAGCTTACGAGGGGACTTAGTTTTAGCGTCGGCAACGAGCATGGAAATAGCTAGGGATTATGGGTGGAGAGGATCAACTAAGAACACCCCCATGGCCTACTTAGTCGGATATCTGCTCGGGCTAAAGGCGCTGAGGCAGGGACTCGAGGAGGCCGTACTTTACATAGGTTTACACCGGCCGACGAAGGGGGCCCGTGTATTTGCTGTCCTTAAAGGTGTCCTCGATGCCGGGCTTAAGATTCCGCACGGGGAAGAAGTGATGCCAAGCGAAGATAGGATTAAGGGGAGACATATAGAAAACTACGCAAAGTTGCTTGAGCGGGACCCGCAAATGTACAATACAAGGTTTTCAGAATACCTGAGGAAAGGGTTGAGGCCGGAGCAAATGAGCAAACACTTCGAAGAGTGTCTTGAGCGGATTAAGGAAAAATTTTTAGGAGAGCTAAAGAGGGCCCCTCCAGCCTAATTGATGAAAGAGGGGGAGGTGATTAAGTGTTGGGGTCGCTTGACGCGTGGATACCTAAAACAAGTATAGGTAGGATGGTAAAAGAGGGACTGATAACTAGCATCGACCAGCTGTTCGCCATGGGTCAACCAATAAAAGAGGCCGAGATCGTAGATATTTTACTTCCAGGGCTAAGCCATGAAATTATAGATGTGGGCTTAGTTCAGAAGCAGACGGACACTGCTCAGGGGATCCCCTGAGTAGCCGTAAGCGGGCGAGCTTTCAAGATTTAAAGTAACGGTAGCCGTGGGTAATGCTGACGGTTATATAGGCATAGGTAGCGCTAAGGCAAAGCAAATGCGCAATGCCATAGATAAGGCCATTGTTGATGCTAAGTTAAATTTAGTTCCAGTTAAGAGGGGGTGCGGCAGTTGGGAGTGCAGATGCGATCAACCTCATAGCGTCCCCTTCAAGGTTGTTGGAAAAGCGGGGAGCGTTGAAGTAACTCTATTGCCGGCTCCTCGAGGGACAGGGCTTGTGGCAGGAGACGTAGGTAAGATAGTGTTAAGACTGGCCGGGATAAGGGATGTGTGGACTAGGACCAGAGGGGAGACCAGGACGGCCGCAAATTTCGCTAAGGCAGTTTACGAGGCTCTCAAGCAGACCTATAAAATGAAGTCATTTATACACGGGTTTACTGGTTATGTCTAAGCTTATAGCAGTCGTGAGACTTAGAGGTACAGTGGGGGTTCCAGGAGATGTTGAAAGCACGCTAAAGATGTTAAGGTTGCATAAAACGAATCATGCCACTTTAATCGAAGATACCCCTAGTTATAGAGGGATGTTGTCTAAAGTAGCTGGGTATGTAACTTACGGAGAAATAGACAAAGAGACCTTAGCCCTTCTCCTGAGGAAGAGAGGTAGGCTCAGGGGTGAGAGGCCGTTGACTGATGAATATGTTAAAAAATTAGGCTTTAATGGTCTCGATGACTTAGCCGAGGCTCTACTTGAGGGGAGGGTGAGATTAGAGGATATACCGGGCCTAAAGCCGGTATTTAGACTTCATCCCCCTAGCGGGGGCTTTAAGAGGAGTTTGAAAAAACTGATTGGAGCTGATGGAGAGCTAGGCTATCGCGGACCTAAGATCAATGAGCTGCTAAGAAGGATGATGTAGGTTTATCTAGGCATATAGTCCTCGGGTTTAGGTATTTCTCTTGGCAACCCTTTGCGCTCCCTCACCTTCATGATTATTTGATTTAGCATGCCCTCGGGCACCGGTTCCCAACCACGTACTTCTAAGGCCCAAAACGCCCTACCAGCAGTGGCGCTCCGTATTTCATTAGCTAAGTCGAAGGTTTCAGCTACTGGAATCTCCCCTTTTAAGATCATCAACATGCCAGCGGACTCTAAGCTCAAGATTCTACCCCTCCTCGTTATAATGACCCTCGTTAGGCCCGATATGTAGTCAGCCGGACACTTAGCTTCTATCTTCATAATGGGTTCTAATAAGGTAGGCTTGGCTGAGAGGAATCCACACATGATGGCATCCTTGATCGCTGGCATCATCTGTGCTGGTCCTCGATGAGCCGGGTCCTCGTGGATTTGTGCATCGACGAGTACGACTTTTATGCCCCTAATAGGCTCGTGACATAGCGGCCCTTCGGCCATCGTCCAATGGAAGCCAGAAATTAACGTGTCCTTAACTTCTCTCAAATGTTGAAGCCCCTTAGTCAAATCTACAAACATGTTTAGGTGCTCATCTATGGACCAGATGTTTCTAGCTTCATCGCTATCCCATCCAGCCCTCTCCCTCAATATCTTCGCTCTAAGCCTCCAGTCTTGTCCCTCGTAGACCTCGCCGCGTTCTAATAACTCCATGGTCACTTTATCGAGAGGCTCTACCTTAACGTAGACTCTGTTGTGCTTATTAGGGCTCTTCCCTTCAAAGGGCCCAGCAGACTTCCTAATAGTCTCCCTATACACAACTATAGGCGGTGAGGTTAGTACCTCGATTCCGCCAGTGCGTTGCTGCAAGTCCCATAGGGCAATCTCCAAGTGGAGTTGCCCCATTCCAGAGATCAAATACTCGCCAGTCTCCTCATTTATCTTGACGTGGAGTGTAGGATCCTCTATTGCCATCTTTCTCAATGCATCAACAAGTTTTGGCAGATCGCCAGCGTTCTTCGGTTCAATAGCCATAGTTACTACAGGCTCACTGATGTACCTGAGCCTCTCAAAGGGGACGATAATTCCCTTCAATGATCTATCAACAACGGTCTCTCCAGCCCTGGCTTTATCTAGGCCAAGCATGGCCACTATATTGCCAGCCACTATGCGATCACACACCTCACGATAGGGGCCCATGTAGAGACCTACTTGCTGTATCTTAGCATCATCTCTCGCCATAACTAGATATACGTCCTCGCCAGTACTAACAGTGCCTGAGAACACTCTACCAGTGGCGACGAGACCTGCGTGAGGATCAGAAACCACCTTGCTTACGCAAACTACGGTGGGTCCTCTATCGTCACAATTAAGCATTGCCTTACCCACTTCGCTATTGAGATCACCTTTCCAGAGCTTCGGGATTCTATATCTCTGAGCCTCGATTGGATTTGGCACGTGCTCTATAACCATGTCTAATATGGCTTCATAAAGCGGGGCTTCCTTGGCAAGCTCATCCACATAGCCCTTTTCATAAGCGTCAATTATGTTAGAGAACCTAAAGCCCTTACTTTGAGCCATAGGAACGGTCAGGCCCCACTTATGTAAGGCTGAGCCGAAAGCTATCTGGCCCTTCGCAAAATCCACCTTCCAGGCTTTCTTAAACTCTGGCTCGGCGTAAAGCTCTATTAATGAGTTAAACTCCTTAGCTATGTCTATGAAACGTTGCTGAATTTCGCTTGGAGATAGCTTGAGCTCTTTGATGAGCCTATCAACTTTATTTATGAAGAGAAGGGGCCTTACCCGTTCCTCAAGGCTCTGACGTAGCACAGTTTCCGTTTGAGTCATTATGCCCTCGACAGCATCGCATACAACTAGCCCTCCATCCATGACTCTCAATGAGCGGGTAACGTGACCTGTGAAATCTACGTGACCTGGGGTATCGACAAGATTAATTACGTATGGTTTGCCCCTCCACTCATGATAGAGAGAAATATTGGCAGCCTTAACCGTCATTTGCCGTAATTGAGCGTGCGGAGGGCGCCCTCCGCACTTTGCTCTATCTCAACATAGTCGAGTGCCAATGCCTTACCCGCTACTTTCGGCGATAGCAGTCCAGCAGCCATAAGTAGACTATCGCTTGTAGTAGTCTTACCGTGATCTACATGGGCTAACGTGCCTATGTTACGCACGCGTTCCCTATTCTCCATCAATGCGAGAATCTCCTCGGTCTGCTTAAACTTCACCATGGTAATACACCCCCCTGAAATTGTTGGGAGGAGGACTCAATGGTTTTATTTAAAGGTTTAGTCTCTTGAGCTGTCGTTCGATAACATAGCGAAGCATTTAAAGGGGTTCATGTAAGAGTATCTACGCCTAGGTGTCATTATTGAGCGTTGTAGGGGTAGAATTTAAGCCGACAAGGATGGAGTTAATAATGTTAAGGAGAAGGAGAAGGCTTGCAGATAAGGGATTGGCTCTATTAAAGGAAAAGCGAGATGCCTTAGTTATGGAATTGTTAGAAACACTGAGAGAATACAAGACGGCAAAGGAGGCCGTTGATAAAAGCGTGGCAAAGGCTTATCATAAACTGATGAGAGCTAAGATGGAGTTGGGTGCTTTAAAACTATTTGAGCTGGCACTATCTACTCCGCCTCTCTATGATGTTATGTTGCGCCTACGTAGTGTCATGGGGGTCAAGGTCCCAACCCTTTCACTAAGCGAGGTAGAGACGTCTAAGAGACTCACATATAGCTTAGCAAGCACTTGCAGCAGCTTAGATGAAGTGGTGTCCTCCTTTAAGGAGGCCATATCTTCAATCATCAGGCTAGCTGAAGTAGAGGCTTCCATTAGGGCATTAGCAGAGGAGGTTAAAAAAGCCAGGAGGAGGGTGAATGCTCTCGAAACCGTCATCATACCTAGGCTTGATAGGGCCATAAAGTACATAGAGCTTTACTTAGATGAGAGGGCGAGGGAGGATATATTCAGGATAAAGATGTTGAAAAGCAAGCGCGAGAAACTAGCCTCTAGACTTTAGCATTAAAATAGCTCTGGCTAGGTCCCCCTTTGTCTCTTTTAAAGCCCTCCTTGCCTCTTCTAGGCAAACCCCGGCTTGAGAAGCCACGAGTTGAACATCTTCATCAGGTATTTCTACCTCCTCCTTCTCTACTACTTCGCACACCCCTCCTAGGACTTGATAGATGAGCTGCCCAGCCATTTTTATTAGTGACACCTGAGGATTTTTTATGACCAGGGACCGATCAGCTTGCTTTATCACCACCTCCTCAACTCCCTCAAGAGCTTCAACGTCCATCCCAGCTTTTTGCATAAGCCTCTTAATCTCTCTCGGGCTGAGCTTCTTCAAGCCCCTACGCCTCTGCGAACTTTAATGGCCAAGCCGGCCTTAAAGGTTGTTATCCATTCTCCTGGCAGTACTGCTTTGCCGATGGCTAGGAGTTCATCATGTGCGTTGACTACGAGAACTTCATCACCAGGCCTTATGTCTGGATCAGCTAACTTAACCCACCGAGTTTGGACGTCCTTGCCTTTAACAACGTAGGACTCGTACTTGGCATCTATTACCACCCTCATCTTAGGTGGTGGCAATATTCTTTGTAGCCTCTTAGCACCTTCAATAGATAAGGCGAGCAATCCATCATTAGGCCTTAAAGTTGCGAGCAGCTTATCGTCTAGATATATGTGCCTTACCCTACCAGTTTTAGAGGAAAAGGAGAGCTTGACCGCGTCAGGAAAAAGCTTGGTGCCCACTCCCTTACCAAATTGATAGTCTGCTATAGACCTAACTTTCCTTAAGCCTATGAATTCTTTGACCTCGTCCACTAGTTCCCTCCTCCTTCTCGTCCTTTATTATCACTATGTCCCCTAGGGTCAAGTTGATCCTAGACTCGGGGCGCTGAGTGCCCTCAGAGACTGATCTGGGCTCCTCAATAAGTTTAATTCTTAATGCCTTCTCGATTTTTCTGGCTAACTCGGTGGTGGGTTTTAGTTTGCCAGCCTCTATTCTCTTGATAACTGAAAGCTTTTCGCCTACTAGGCCAGCCAAGACTTCTTGCGTTAGCCCAAGCTCTTCCCTCGCCCTCCTAATTGCAGCGCCAAAGTTGGGAATTACTTCAAATCGCTGTTCAATATTCGCAGGGGCTTTCGTAGCTGCAGGCTTTGCAAACCTAAAAGTTATTGCCGACTTACGTCTTGGGACGTGTACACCATAGCGAGCACACGTATTGCAGACGAATAAGCTCACAGCATCTATAATGACCTTCTTCGGAGGGCCTCTAATGCTCTTGCCGCAAACTTCACATTGCAAAAGCCAGTCCCTGTATAAACCGGCCTCGGCTGTTATATAACACTGGTCCTACCAGTTCCCTCCCTTCTTTGCTTAGGTAAGCAGGCCCTCAGGGCTGAAAGGGCCTCATCAATATTAAGACCAAGGCGTGCACTTATCTTAGCTATTGATGAAAAGGGCAGCAAGTTAGTTGTAACTTCAGTTGACTTCTTTAATTGCTCTTTTCCTATAAGGTCGATTTTATTTAGAATTACTACTAAAGGAATTCCCGGCGCCACCTGATATAGAATCTCCTTACATGTCAAAAGTTTTCGCCTCATAATATCTAGAGGGTCACTCGCATCAACAACCAGTGCTATTTCGTCTGAGAGCCCGAGTTCACCAAGTGTAGCATGGAAAGCGCTTAAAATTAATGGATGAAGGTCCTCAATGAGCCCTATCGAATCCACTATTATTACATCTAAATCTATTAGTTTGATTCTTCTAGCAAAAGTGGAAAGAGTCGTAAACGGTCCGAGTCCAACAGGTTTGGATTCTCCTGTCAGCAAATTAAAAAGCGTCGTCTTCCCCGCTTGGGTGTAGCCGGTAATGGTTATGATTGGCAAGCCGGCTTCCTTTCGTCTCAACGTCTTAGCCAGAGCTCTTGACTTTATTCTCTTAAGTTCCTCCTCTAGGGCTCTAATTCTACGCTTAGCATTAGTTTCATATATTTTGTGAAGGTATTCGCCCATCGCGCTGAATCCGACCTGCTCACCATATAGGTTTTTATATCTAACGAACTCCCTAGCCCAAGGTAATGTGTACTTGAGCTTAGCTAATTCAATCTGAAGTTTAGCTTCTCTTGTAAAGGCCCTTTGTTCGAATATCTCAAGCACTAGGAGGTTCCTATCAATGACGTTAACAGTCCATCCGAGCTCGCGTCTGATCCTAAACGCCTGCCCAGCTTTTAGGGTGTTGGCAAAAATCACACTTTCTACATGAAGTTCCTTAACCATTCTCTTTAGTTCCTCAAGTTTCCCCTTACCAATAACAAAGGCAGGGTCTGGCTTTGATCTACGCTGGACTAGCTTACCTACTATGAGGTACCCCCCGCTTTTGGCCAGGTCCTCAAGCTCATTCATCTTTGAGCTGCTGCATACTTGACATTCAACCAACACTGCCCGCATTCTATAATCACTGAGCTAGGCTAGACTTTTAATTATGTAATAACGTGCAGCATAGGGGGAGACGGGCACGAGAGTTGTTGTGCTGAGGATGGGACACCGAATACCACGTGACTATAGGCTCACAACCCACGTATGCTTGACAGCCAGGGCCTTTGGAGCTGATGGAGTGATAGTGTCAGATGTAGTCGACAGGAAGTTGGAAGAGACCATTAAGAAGGTGGTAGAAACGTGGGGCGGACCCTTCTTTATAGAAACGGGAGCTCCTTGGCAGAAGGTAGTTAGGGATTGGTTAGCTGAAGGTGGAGAGGTAATTCACCTGACGCAATACGGCATTCCGCTCATAGATATAATTGATGAAGTGAGGAAAAGTAAGAAGGACAAGCTGGTAGTGGTGGGGGCTAAGAAACAACCAAGAGAGATCTATGAGGTAGCAACCTACAATATATCCGTCACAAATCAGCCACACAGTGAGGTAGCAGCACTTTGTCTGTTCCTCCATTACCTCTGGGAGGGAGAGGAGTTTAAGAGGGAGTTTATGAATGCGAGATTAAAGGTGATTCCTCAAAGCAGAGGGAAGAAAGTGATCAGGCTAGCGTAATGAGCTCTTAGCGGAGGGCAAGCACTTTTAAACTATGGGAATTATTGAGCATTAGTATATTAGGGGGTCCTCTCAACCTAACTGCAGGCTGCAGGGACGGGTGATGAAGGACGAAGGGGACGGGGACAAGGTAATTGCAAGCATCATTGCTCAAATAGCGGGCCCTGATGCGATTAAAGTGACTAATGTTTTAATGAGCGGGGGTTGGTTTACTGACGAAGCCATAGCTTCCAAGACTCTTTTAAAGATAAATCAGGTAAGGAAGATCCTTTATAGTTTGCTCAATAACCAACTGGTGATTTACAAGAAGGTCAAAGACGAGACGAGTGGTTGGTACATTTATTATTGGATGCTTAATAAAGAGGGGGTAGAAGGGTTGGTGCTCTTAAAGAAGCGCCAAGTTCTTAAAAAACTTCAAGAGAGGCTAGAGTTTGAAAAGGGTGGGAATCTTTATAAGTGTCCTCAGTGCGAGGATGGTCTCCTAAACTTCGATGAGGCATTTGAAACCTACTTCAGATGTCCAAAGTGTGGCCAACAGTTAGAAAACTACGATAACTTGAAGATCATTGAAGTATTGGAGGATAAGATAAATAAACTTAAGGAAGAGCTTCGCTAATTCCTACATCGGCTATCCTGGCTCGTAATTTAAACAGGGCTATAGCCGCCATGGCCACGCAACCTATTTCGTCAGGAAGTTTTAAGCTAACGGTCTCCCCTTTTTCAACCTCTTTTAGTGAGAAGCCTGGCTCGGCCGCTGAAAAGAAAAGAGTCACATACCCGTCCTTTAAGGCCTCGATTACCTTATCCTCATTAAACATTTCGCCCTTCATTCCCTCAGCAAAGAATAGGACCTTGACCGGCGATAGTAACTCTAGCACGTCGACTATGTCAGGAGCTACAAGAAGAGCTTTACCCCTTTTAAAAGCTATCTTGCTAACCTCTGGTACCGCTAATTGGGCTGCAGCTGATGTGGGCTTAGACAACACAAAGAGGCTGAATCCGAGACCGTAAGTAAGCTTAGCCATTTGTCTAACTATTTCAACCCCATGTGCACCATGAAGGACTACGGCTAATCTATCTGCAAGCATTCCCTTTAGGTAATTAGAGGCAACTTAAAAGTCTTGCAACAAATAACGCAATAGACCTAGCTAGAGGGACGGGCACGGCCTCACCGACCATATCAAACTGAGAGTCCTTGCCTCCTAGAAATATATGATGGTCTGGAAAACCCATTAGCCTAGCATGCTCTCTTACCGTGAGCAACCTTGTTTCAAAGGGGTGAATGAACCTTGAATTGCCTAGGACGGGTGGCGCTAATCGAAAAGGATGGAGTTTAGTCCAATTTGTGTAAAGCTTGCCATCGCATCCTTCATACTTAACTAAAGAGCGCCCCCACTTGAGTCTCAATGCCTTCTTAAACTTCTTAGGGGACATAGGGACGTATTCATGATTAGGAACTTCTCCATTGGGACTCGGAAGATCTTTCAGGGCTTCAATAACTACAGTTCTCGATTTAGAGGGAGGGGGCTTTATTCTAACATTAGAAATAAAGACCCTGGTCCTTCTTGATGGAGACCCGTAGTCCTCAGCCTTAAGGATGTTAAAGAATACTTCATGATAACCGATCCTTCTAATTTCTTTTGTGAGGGACTCCTTGAGGGGCCCCTCCATAATTTGAGGCACGTTTTCGATAATGAAGATCTTGGGCTCTAAGTCGCCTATTAGCCTAATGCCGTGGAGTGTTAATCTGCCCACGGGATCGCTATAAAGCCTGTCGAGAGGATCCTTCAATCGTTTAACGTTGGCTGCCGTATAAGGCTCGCAAGGCGGGCTCGCTATGACCACGTCCGGCTTTTCGCCCACAGCTTTAAGAATAATCTCGCCATCGACGTTCTTTATATCATCCTCGATAAATACGACCTGCGGAAAATTGGCTCTGTAAGTCCTAGCCACTTGAGGAGCGTTGTCTAAGGCTGCCAATAACTTAAAGCCTGCTTCGAGGAAGCCACGAGAGAAGCCTCCAGCCCCACTGAATAGGTCTACAACCTTAAAGGGCATAAATGGTTAAAATAGGGCATGTGAGGCCGCTCAATAAATCTTACTGGCCTAGCCAGCAGAGAAAGGCTACGCCGGGTGGGGGACTCGAACCCCCGCACCCCTTACGGGGTACAGGCTTAGCAAGCCTGCGCCCTACCAATCTAGGCGAACCCGGCTCGTATAAACGTTGAGAAGGCCCTTGGGTAAAAATCTTTTCTTTAGTTAAGGGCTATTTATGTCGACAATAGCTTTAAGCCAGTTTCGATAGGACATATCAAGCCCCGGTAGCTCAGCTGGTAGAGCGACAGCCTTGTAAGCTGTTGGTCGCGGGTTCAAATCCCGCCCGGGGCTCTTGAGTATTCAAAGCTAAGTATAATGATATAAGGAAGGTTAAGGTTAAAAGCTGGCTTAGCTTGCTATAGACCTAGGGGCCGTAGGCTAGCTTGGTAGACTGCGAGGCTCGGGATCACAAGTCAAAATAGCTGTGACGAGAGCCCTCGTGACCCAGGTTCAAATCCTGGCGGCCCCATCATCTACCGCAGTCCACATTTTATTACTCACGGCAGGCAGCTGGCTGGCAGAGGGCCACCTTCAAATTAAAAGGGGCTCAACACTAAATTTAAAGGCAAGGGGGTTTAGTGTCAGGTGATTAGGCTTGCTTGAGCATTTAAGCGACTTACACTTCATTATACTTGCTTCATTGGCTATATGCTTAGCCGTGGCCTATCAGCTACTTTCTCTGTCTAGAGGCAAGTAGGCGCCTGAGGGAGTTAGTTAAGATCCTTATGTCAGTTAATAGCGGGGCTTCGTTCGCGCTGCTCCTTGTAGCCATGCGCTCAAGCTCCCTTACAATATCATGTATATTATGGCCTTTTGAGGATAGGTCGTCCACGAGCGACTCAACTATTCTTGGCTCAGCTAAGTATGGAAGGGAGTCCATAAAAGCTTCCTTTAAGAATTTTCTGACTTCTTCGCTGCTCAAGGATTACTATTCCATAGACTTATTAAAATCCACCCTATTAAAGTTTGAGTGAGGATGGACGCATGGGCGGGCGGAAGCGGCGAAGAAAGGTAATTAGGAGGTTGCCAAAAAGGATACCCAAGGTATTTAATTGTCCTAATTGCGACTCTAAGAGCGTGACGGTTGATATTGATAGGAGGCGTGGCGTAGCGCTTGTTCGCTGCGGTACGTGTGGCATCCAAGCTGAAGTTGAGGCACCCGAGGTGTTCGAGGACGTTCACGTCTTCAATAAGTTTGTGGACCTTTTTTATGAAGGTAAGATATTAATTCCTCAACAAAATCAGTGATTGTTTTGAAGGGCAATGTAGAGAAGTACTTACGTTCAAAAATTAAAGAAGAGGGCGCCCTACATATTACTCTCATTGACCCAGACAAGGTTACTCCTGACCAAGCTAACTTACTAGCAAGAACCGCTGCGGAGGCAGGCTCTTCTGCAATTATGGTGGGAGGCAGTCTAGGGGTTTCTGAAGGGCTCTTAGATGATGTAGTTATGGCTATTAAGGAGGCTGGGCTTCCGGTCATAATCTTCCCAAGTAATGCTACAACACTCAGCAAACACGCAGATGCTGTGTTATTCATGTCATTACTCAACTCCTCTAATCCATACTTTATAATAGATGCCCAGATGATAGGGGCATCCATTATAAAGAAATACGGACTTGAGCCGCTTCCAACTGGCTACTTAGTCTTAGGGCAAGACACCACAGTAGGGTTTGTTGGCCAGGTCCGTCCAATACCTATGGATAAACCGGAAATAGCTGCACTCTATGCATTAGCCGCCCAGTACTTAGGTATGAGGTTCCTATACCTAGAAGGGGGCTCAGGCGCGAAGTCCCCTGTGCCTACTAAGATAGTTTCAGAAGTTAGAAGGGGTGTCGAACTGGTGCTTATGGTAGGAGGAGGAATAAGGACGGGGGAGGAGGCTAAGGCCATAGTTGAGGCTGGGGCTGATGTCGTTGTCACCGGCACAGTTATTGAGGAGAAGGGAGCAAGGGTCTTAAAGGAAGTAGTAGCGGGAGTGAAGAAGGGAGCACAAAATAGGTATCGGAGAAGTGATGAAGAGGGAGGTCGCACGTAAGGTCATACATCTTTCAGGCCTCTCCATCCCCTTGGTCTGTCTTCAATTAGACAAGGTAGCTCTCATCGTCCTTTCAATTACTTGCCTTATCATATCAGCAGCCTTGGAGTACGTAAGATTGCGACATTCAGAGCTCTTTCCTCTCAAATCAGCGTTCAGATATTTAGCCAGAAATAACGAGCTCAGCTCGCCATCAGGATACCTCTACTTCTTTCTTGGAGTGTCGTTGAGCGTGATTTTGTTTGAACCTATAGTGGCCGCTACCGCCTTAGCGGCATCTATTCTTGGGGACGCCTTCTCAGCGCCTGCGGGCCTCTACTTTAAGAGGTTCAGGAGAGGCGGTGAGGGACGGGCCTTAGAAGGAAGTTTGATGGGTGCGCTGGCTATATTGATCCTTTTATTGGTACGCTCCTTCCCGCCTCCTTGGGTAATAGTTGCGTCTGCAACATTCGTAATTATAGATTTCCTAAAACCTAGACAGATTGATGACAATTTGCTATTTCCATTAACCATAAGTGTTGTAATTTACCTTTACACTCTATTTTCATAGGCCGCCTCCTCATCCACCTTCTAGCCTACCCGTCGCTAGTATCACTATCTACAACTATTAGTAATAAACGGATCAGAGCTCACTTCGTTAGGCTGCGGAGTAACGCATGGTCATAAACTATACCCACTAGCTTGCCTTCTGGATCCAAGACGGGCAATTGATCTATGTCGTGTTCCCTCATGCGCCTAGCGCACTCATTTATTGGCATAAACTCCAAGGCAGTCACTACTTTCTTGGTCATTACTTCGGAAACCGGCCTGTTCGGAAGTGAGAGCTCCCTGCGCCCAATGTATATCATTGTGCTCACATCCCAATCCCACTCTTGCCCCTCAGAGGCAGGTTTTGAACTCGAGACCCTCTCCCTAAACGTTATTTCGCTAATTTTCATTAAGTCAGTATCAGTCACGATGCCGCTCAGATTAGATGAGGAGTCTAAGACTAAAAGTGCTCTGACCCCAGCGAGCCTCATAATCGAGAGGACAACGGGCAATGGCGTGCCTTCCCACACGGCCAAGACCTGGCGGTCCATATAATTAATTATAGGGTCCATGAGGTCGCTGTTGGCTAAGGCCTTATGAATTATATCAGAAACTGTAATTATTCCCACCAATTCATCATCTACAACAACAGGAAGCCTCCTAATGTTGTACTTAACCATAAGTTCGGCTGCCCTAGTCACCGGGTCATCGGGAGATACCTTCAGCGGATTTCTAGTCATAATTAAGGCGACTTGCTCTTCCGTCGGCTTATTCACGAGATCCGTGCGGGTGATCATTCCTATGAGCTTTCTCGTGCCCTTCTTCACTACTGGCATCCCACTCACGCCCTTCTCCTTCATCAACCTCAATACCTCTTGCCTAGAGCCAGGAACAGTTGCATAAACTACATTAATGACCATTAAGTCCTTAACCTTAAGTGTACTTAACTTTGTCACGAAAAATCACCTTCGCTTATGTGCAACAACAAGTGGAATGCCCGCATTTTGGACACATGTTACAATATTTAGAAGTAGCAGCCTCCTCTAGGTCTATGTGAAGTACGTTAGCCACCGTCGCCAACCATGCTAAGACATCTGCGAGTTCAGACCTAATGGAATTTAGGTCCCCATCCGTTATTGCCTTGCCTAGTTCGCCCACTTCTTCAACTAAATGAATGAAGTTCTTTTCCACCCCCCTGGGTTCATCTCTATGCCAGTATATTTTATGTATCATGTCCTGGAACTCACGTATATGCATAGCATGCTGCCCTTCTTATGGTGCTCCTAGGAATACATGGGCCAGTAAAACGGAGATAATCAAGGATAATGCTCCAATAAGTACCATTTCAGGCTGTATCTTAACTCCCTCGACTTCCTCCTCAAAGAACCTGACTAAGCCCGCCCCGGACAATGGCATAGGAGCCGCCTCGCGCTTGCGCCTACTTCCTTTTTTAGACGTTTTAGACATTACTAGCTCCCGTAATTTATTGGCCACCTACAAAAAAGTCTAACGCAAATCACAGATTGTTTGAGTCACAGAGGGCTCTATCCGCGCTGAACCACCTTCAAATAATGAATGGCACCTAACATATTAAAATGCGTGCTGTGAACTCTCACTAAGCCTTGATCAGCACGGAGGAAGCGACAAAGGCCTATAGCCTACTATTTCAATTACCAAGGACCCGGTACTTGATATTATTGGCCATAATTATAGTGCTGCTGCCGGTTATGATTAGCGCAAAACCTCTTTACACCTTCATCGCGTGGGTGTGCCCGCCGCTCTTGGTAACCATCCTAACTTACTACCTAAACCGCTCAAATGCCCTGACTTGGAAGCGATGCTTTGCTGTCTCAACAGCGGGCCTTCTGGCTCAAGTATTAACTTACTTAGTTCTGACTCCATTAATCATTTGCTTAGCCCCAAATAACTTAACCAAAGTGCTCCCACTTGCGTCCAGTGCCATGTTTACGTTAATCCACCTGATAGCCACACAGCCTTTAACTGGTCACAGAGCCCGAGCCCCCTTCCCAGCGCTTCTCTCCTTCATCATATCCAGTATGCTATATGCGTCCGCTTATGACGTCGATCCCTTTACGACAGTTGCTATTATCCTTATTTCACAAGTCACAGGAGTGAGTCTAGCATATATGACTTTAAAAATTATTGATATCACAGCATCAGATCACGAGATGGGAGGGCTTACGCTTTTTAGGGCGTTTTCCGACGTTTGGCTGCTTAATGATCCATCATCGCTTGAGGCCATCCTTAAACGGAAGGGAGAGGTAACGCGAGTGCAAGTCACATCTCTGGTATTTAGATCTAGACGGGGGGTGGAGGGGTGCTTCATCACGTTCGATGCTCATCCAGGGCCCTTTAGAAACGTAGGTGGAAGCAGCCTGCCGGCTGACATAAGCAAAGCCGTTGAACTCGCACTTGGAGGAGTATGCCTAGCATTCCATTCCACAGCCACTCACGAAAGAGACCCGGTTAGTAGAGAAGAGGCCAGCAAGATCATTAGAGCTGCTGTCCAAGCCTCTGCGAGAACGAGTCGGCTTGCTAAACCTCTATACACTCAATTCGCATGCTCAAGCGAGATAGAACCTCACATTTACTGCCAAGTTCTTGGCATACCTATCATTTCTATAGTTTGGAGAAAGAAGCGTGCAGAAGATCTTCCACACGCTCTTGGTGTAGAGCTTAAAAATGAGGTCAAGAAAAGGGGGTTTGTTGATGCATTAGTTATTGATGCACATAATTGTCACTTACCAACAGAGCCTCTTCCTAAGCTTAACCTTAACGACCTTAGACTACGAGCGGTTAAAGTTATTGATGAGGCGGTTAAAAGAGCGGTGACTGAAGGGATTAAGGCGGCCTTTGGGAGGGTATCACTGTCTTGCGAAGTCGAGGAAGTAGGGGCAGCTGGCATTAAGTTAGCCCTAATTAGTGTGGGAGGCTCAGATAGCGTCTATGTTTTGATAGATGCCAATAACTTGGACCCTGAGCTTCATCGAGCCTTCCTAGATAAATTAAGCGGTCAGGGCTTAGACTTTGCGGAAATGTATACCACTGATACCCATAGTGTCGTGGGGCTCAAGGCAGTAGAAAGAGGATATAGAGCGTTTGGAGAAGGACGTAAATCGGAAGATGTCGTCTCCTTAATATACGATGCGGTAAATTCTCTACGCAGGCAGCTAGTGGAGGTAGAGGTGGAGGTAGGAACGGAGGAGGTGGAGGTGGAGGTAATTGGCGAACAAGGACTGATAAGCCTCCTAAAGCAGCTTAGGAGGGGGCTGCGAGTAGTGAAGTGGGCGCTTCCGGTGGCTTGCTTACTTGGAACTGTCCTTCCTCTCCTTTTCACAGTTTGGCTCCTTTACTAATAATGGCCTTCTCACTCATCGGACTCGTGTTACGGTCGTAATGGTAAATCGCGATTCTTGAACTTCCTCGGGGATTTATGTCATCACAGGGCTTTAAAACAGCACATAATGTATAACGAGCCATCGGTTGCAGACGTGACGCAGGGCTCTCGCTCTCCATGAGACAACCATGCTCATAAACCCTACAAAAATTCTATGTGCCGAAGTGGAGTCATAAAAATTATAGTAACGCTGCTAGCTACGTCTTTCTAAACTTTAAAATAGGCCTTTAGAGCCTCGGACACCTCTTTTGGAAGGTAGTATGAGTACGGAACTTTGTCCTCTTGTCTCATCAGTAAACCAAATTCACACAACTTTTTGAGCGTCCTAGCGGTATGTTCTCTAACTTTACCTATTGCCTTAGCTATTTCTGTTGAGCCCTTTTCGCCGTAGCTTGGATCCTCGTAAAGTAATTTAAGGATTTTGAGCTCGGTGTCGTTTGCCTCCGTAGACAGGTATTTTAAAGCGTCCTCTTTTGTTATCTTTGTGCTCTTAATGCTGATTCCTCGTCTCTTGGCTCTCCTTACCTTCTGTTTGCGCTCTCTTTCCTCAGGCTTTGCTGTGACTGCAGGAGTCTCAAGACCTGCTGTCACAGACCTTAGAGTGAGGCCTTTGTCGCGTTTTATTAAAGCTTCAGCGAGACTTTCCTGAAAGCCAGAAGAGAAAGCGACGACGGCTTCGCTCATCTTCCTAAGTTCACGACGCAAACCTATGATTTCATTCTCAAGATAAAACACGCGTTCAACCACGTCCCTACGGAGCTCTATCCTTATGCGCTCCAGCAGATCCTCGATCCTGGTTATGAGCGTTTTCAGATCATCTAACCCGCTCAATTCCATCTCTCACTCAGCGTTCTGCGCCACAGCCAGAAGTGATATGTGTCGCGTGAATTATAAAGCTTCTGCGTCAGCGTTATTGTATAGGTCACACAAGTCACAGAATAATAAAAAGTCACAGAATTTGTTGAGAAATGAATGAGAGTGCATTTAATAGTAGACTAATAGTAGCAAACTTACTGTAGTAGAGGAACAGGGGGCATCCCTCTGTACTGAAAAGTACACTGCCTGTTAAGTAGAGAAGCGCTATAAAGTTTAAGAAGTAATGAGGAGACAAAGAGAGATAGAGCTCATAATTTAGTGACCCTATGGGGGTAGTGTACTGTATAATACACTAGTTTGAATATTCGAGCTCCAAGGAGCTAAGGTCGCAGGCCATTACTACGGAGGGGGAGCTGACCGAACGATAAAAGACTTTTATAATGGTGCCTTAAGGATACAAATAATGAGGCCCCACCCCTCTGTTTCCAGTGAAAAAGACTGTGCCTGAAAGGGTTTGTAATTTAGGGCTCTTTTAAAGAGACTGGTCCGGCTGTTTTTTCCTTAGTCAGTTTAAAAACATCATTAATGTTAGGTCTAGACATCATTTCGACTGGAGTGTCTAGTTGTGGCTTATAGTTGTTTCAAGTGTAGTGTATTACTGAGGTATTACGGGCTTCTCCACTGGAAACAGAGGGGTGGGGCCTCATTATTTGTAGCATCTTAACTTCAAAATTATTCAGCTCCCTCCCAATGTATTTATCAACTTAAGGAATCTATTCGCCACTTCTTGTAATAAATTAATCATTTCAGCTGGTTGCTTGGAGTGAAGCGCTTTAAGGGCTCTGGCAGTTATATTGTCGGAAGGGAAGTTTTGCCTCTTACTTAACCCTAAGTAGCGGTATAGTTGCGCCCGGCTAATGCCTGTCTGCTTAGCAGTCTTTGTGATTGAGTACTCATTAAGCTCAAATAGTCTCCTTATAAGCCGTCTCCTTTCTTCATTAGGTAGGTACCTTGCTATTTCTAAGAAGGGATCCGACTGCAATAATGATTAACCCCCCTCATGGTCCCTACTGACGGGTAGCCTTTACTACATCGAGGAGGCCGCTCAATCGCCAATCACCATACTATGATGGGGGTGGGTTTAGTAGCGGGGGGTGGATTTGAACCACCGATCTCGGGGTTATGAGCCCCGCGGGATAACCTGACTTCCCCACCCCGCTGTGGAGCAATGTAGCCGCAGTTTAGGATAAACCTTTCGCTACATAAGTTCAGCCAACATTTGGGTTGATCCACATGAAATCTGAAGGATTAAGCGGAATCTTAAAGCTTGGCCCCCTTCTTTCTCGGCCGTATCTTGAGTAAGGTTTGGTTAAGTGTCGGTGCGCTCGTGGAGGCGGCACATATAGGGTTTCGGCAAGCACCCTGGGCCTAAAAACTTCTCTTTTTTCAAGACCTAGATACCTTCTTCCGCACCTTTTGCAACGATATCCCTTTGACTTACCTAGTGACTTGAGGGAGACGCCACAAATTTGACAAGGGGGATTTGATTGAGCCTTAAAGGGGGTCAACTTAACTACTAAGAGCTTCTCAAGGTTTAATGTCTTGGGATGCCCCCCTCTTGGCGGCCTGATGCCACCGTAGGCCACAACTTCGTCGCCTGGCATAAGGAATTGTATGACTTTTCTAAAGCTGCCGGTAGGCTCATACGCGACGCAATCTATTACTCCAGACGAATCGCGTAACTTAAAAATCACGTGCCCTCCTTGGATGACAATCGGCTTACTCTCCACCGTCCCCCTGATTGCTACAGCCTCATAAGGGGCGGCCTTGGTGGTGGCAGGCCTTAAATGCGCGTCAGTTCCGTGGTTTGTTCTAAAGAGTGTCCACCTTTCAATCACTTCATCAACTTTCAAAAGGCTGTGTGCCCGCTTAACTACCTCAGGGTCCTCCCCCCTTATTCCGTAAAGCACAGGGTCTGGCCCCCTCGGAGTAATCAGAACTCTCCCCTTTTCATAGTCTATGTTGTTAAAAACATAGGGTCTCATGAGTAAATCCATTTTAAGCACGGAGCCCACATCGACCTTTCTAGGAAGACCGCGAAGCGCTGAAGAACGGTAGGCTATTAGTTCGTAAGTGTGATCCCCTTCGAGCATCTCCCCTATGGCTGAGAGAGCCCCTATGACCCCCCTAGGATGTTTTAAATAGTGTACCTCAGCAGCTAACTTATTGGCTAAATTCAAAGCCCTCTTAACATCAATGACTGAGCTTAGAGCATCCTTAGCAAACCTCCTTAGTTCCAAGGGGGGCTGCCCTTTAATGACCACTAAGGCCGGGTTAGTCGCCTCATCACTTAGCACGCTCATCTTACTTAGCGCCTTCAGAGCCTCATCCAATGCCCTCTCCAAGCAACGTTTAGGAAGCTTGAACCTTAGTGCTACTGCACCATTACCCCTAGTTTTCCAAGGGATGTTAGGGTTCAGCCTTATGAGGCAAGGATAATCAATAAATAAGGCCCCTAGCTCTACTAAGCGTTGGGTAATAATGCTAGCAACATACGTTGTGCACCCCCCCTTCACGGAGTCAGTATCATCAATGCCTAAATGTACTTCAATACAATCGCTCAACAAATTGAGCCACCGTTTAACTGTTGGGGCCGGTGGGGCCCGTAGCCCCCCTTCTGTTTTTAGGCGGCATTTGGCTAAGCGACTTAGGGCCGCTCGAGGGCCACCTCATCGAGACCCGTCTTAATCCGCGCGCAGAGGCCCGTTTCAACGTCCTCCGCCAACGTCCTCAGAGGCTCAGCTACCTCATCATTGCCATCCGTGGGCGGACGTCTCGTTTCTGTGGCCTCTGTATCCCTCTCGGGATAGTGCCTTACGGCACCGCGCTGGCCCTTGGATGGGGGAGCTTCCTCAGCGGACCCCTCATGATTAGGGCCCACCGACAGCCGCCCGACCCCTCCGGCCCTGGTTTGTACCTTTAAATCTCCCTCTTTAAAAATTTATATTGCTGCAGGAAAAAGCACTCAGCCTAAACGTTGTAGCTTTGGATCAGCTTAATCTAAAACTTAAACTATGTATTCCTTAGAAGCAGGCCTCAAACGTTAGCGCAACAAATATATTCCCCCAAGTATACAATTAAGGTGCCACGACCGGCGGTACTGGTTCGACAGAGAGCCCTCGGCTCTCGGTATGAGAACCAGACCTCCAAGTCGTGGTACATCATGAGGGCCTAAGGAAACCAGGCAAGAGCATGCCTGGAACCCTTAGGCCTAATGTGGGTTCATCAACGAGCCCCACAAAGGGGGTGAATTCACGTAAAACCTTGCGGCCTACTCCGGTTGATCCTGCCGGACCCGACCGCTATCGGGGTGGGACTAAGCCATGCGAGCCGCACGCCTCCAGGCTATGGTGGGGGCGTGGCGCACGGCTGAGTAACACGTGGCTAACCTACCCTTAGGACGGGGATAACCCCGGGAAACTGGGGCTAATCCCCGATAGGCAAGGAGGCCTGGAATGGTTCCTTGCCGAAAGGGAGGTCGAGACCACGCCTCTCGGCCTCCGCCTAAGGATGGGGCTGCGGCCCATCAGGTAGTTGGCGGGGTAACGGCCCGCCAAGCCGATAACGGGTAGGGGCCGTGAGAGCGGGAGCCCCCAGATGGGCACTGAGACAAGGGCCCAGGCCCTACGGGGTGCAGCAGGCGCGAAACCTCCGCAATGCGCGAAAGCGCGACGGGGCTACCCCGAGTGCTGCCCGCTGAGGGCAGCTTTTCCCCAGTTTAACAGGCTGGGGGAATAAGCGGGGGGCAAGTCTGGTGTCAGCCGCCGCGGTAATACCAGCCCCGCGAGTGGTCGGGACGTTTATTGGGCTTAAAGCGTCCGTAGCCGGCTCGACAAGTCCCTCCGGAAATCCCACAGCTTAACTGTGGGGCTCGGGGGGATACTGTCGAGCTAGGGGGCGGGAGAAGCC
>JAWAOK010000001.1:0-54836 GCA_038894875.1 Candidatus Nezhaarchaeales archaeon | reverse complement strand
ATTTCTTGAGGGTAAATACCCTATTGGCCCAACCTGAGGATTTAATTATTTGGTTTGAGAATTATGGGTTTGAGGCTAGACCGCACGGCGCGGACATCCCAGAGGCGATATATTTGGAGGTCAAAGAGCAGGACCTAAATGAAGACGAGGCCTTGAGTTTGAAGGAAGTTATCGTTGATAGGTTCACTGCTGAGTCGGTGCTCATGGGAGCTGATGTATATGTGCCTGGTGTGAAGAAGATGAGCGGCGTGTCTAGGGGTGAGCGTGTAGCGATCAGATTCGAGGACGGAAGTTTGATAGCAATAGGCATAGCCAATGTGAGCAGCACCGACCTACTACGTATAAGACATGGGTTAGCAGTAAAAGTGCTAACGTCAAAGTTTAGAGTGCCCAGCCTGAGGTCTACAGAGCCTTATCAGCTGGGCTTGATCTATCCGCAATCGCTTCCATCTATGGTAGCTGTTAGAGCTCTTGAGGTAAAGCCCGGCCAACGCCTCATAGACCTAACTGCCTCTCCCGGAGGCAAGGTAAGCCACGCTTACCAACTTATGGAAGGAAGGGGCTTGATAGTAGCCGTAGATAGGTCTAGGAAGAAAGTGGAACGGCTTGAGGAGAACCTAGCAAGAATGAAAATGTCAAACGTTATGGTCCTGCAAAGAGATTCGAGATATCTTGACTTAGAGCTGCCTAAGGAGAGCTTTGACGTCGCTATAGTGGATCCTCCATGTAGCGCGTTAGGGGTCAGGCCTAAACTTAAGGTGGAATTAAACTTGGACATCGTCAAATCGTTGGCAGAGTATCAAAAACAGTTTATTAAAGTGGCTTCTAGGCTGGTCAAGAGGGGTGGGCGCATCCTTTACTCAACTTGTACCCTAACGATTGAGGAAAATGAGCGCATCATTGATTATGCAGAGAGGGAGCTTGGACTAGCAGTATCTAAGCATGAGTGGCTTTACGGCTCTCCTTCGCTATTACATGGAGAACAGGGGCTCTACGCTAGACGTTTTTACCCACATTTACATGATACGCCCGGCTTCTTTTACGCAATCCTTGAGAAGCAGAAGGCCTAAGCCACAATTAAGGATCCCACCGCCTCTCCTTCAAGTATCTTAAAAAGGACGGAGGGATCCCTCCCGTCAACAACTACCGTAGGAATCTTAGCCCTCTCTAGAATCTTAATTGCTAGTAAGTCAAAGAGCTTATAAGTCCCTGCCTCAGCTTTAAACGTCAAGAATTTTTCGAGATCTCGGTAAGTCAGCTTAGTTAACTTTACGGCCTTAGGATCCTCCTTAGGATCAGCACTGTATACCCCATCTACGTCGGTGGCTACTACCAACAAGTCAGCCCTCATCAACTCGGCCATTGATGCTGCCACTGCAACTGTTGATTGTCCTGGCTGAAATCCTCCGCATACAACAATTTTCCCTGAAGAGAGGGCCTCCTTCGCCTCAAAGTAATTGGAAGGAATTGAAGGATAGGCATCGTCGCCCAACAGTGAGGCGAAGATTAAGGCATTTATCCTAGATATGCCTATGCCTATCTCATCACATATTGCTTCGTTACATCCAACCCTCTTAGCAACTTCGATAAAGCGCCTAGCCGGCTCCCCTCCTCCAATCACTACACAAAGCGAGTGCCCTAGCCAATACATCTTCTTAAGGATAGAGGCATAGCTTAGTAGCCTATTGGCTATTAGCTCCCCTCCCTCATAAAGGACATGACCGCCAATCTTAATTGAAAGTTTCAACTTTATCCAGTTCTACCTAGGGCTACCCGGTTTTAAGCAGCATGCATCTATTGAGAGGCGTGCTCCTTTGAGTAGTGTAGAATGGCCACGACTCCTCCGAAAGATTCCTTAAGGCCCCTCCCCTCCTCAGTGGCCGTAGATATTACCTCCACCTGCGTGCGCGAGAGCTCGGCCACCTCAATAAAGTAATCGATTGCCGGCTTATGCTCGATAGAAGTAGGGTTATTGCATTTGGGGCAGGTAGACCATGAAGCTATGCGTTCTTCCGCCTTCTCAGCCTTCAATACTGCTTCCCCCATCCAACCGCAACTATTACAGGAGGCTTTAATGAACTTGGCCTCTAAGTCTTCTGAAATTAACAATAGCTCAACGGCTCCTTTTGTAAGGTAGCTATTAACCTCCTCATAACCATATGCAACACGATCAGGCTTCTTGGCTAGATAGTACAGAAACTTCTGCACTAGCTCTTTCTCACGAACATATCTTAAGTCCTTAAGGGCCTCCTTACCCTTTTCGACAAGTTCATATATGCCTTCTTCGCCCGTATAGCCCAAATCTATTACGGCCACTACTTTACGCTTTAGGTCATCCGGGAGATAGTCCTTCTCTAAGAAGTAGTGCTTTGTTGGGCCAGGCCCACCTACTAGCACCCCTCTTAGCTCCTTAATTGGGCTGAAGACTTCCCTAGCGTACTCTCCTGCTCGTTTATAGAATTCATGGGCTAGCTGCTCGATGACGCGTTCAAAGCGCCTTGCTGATTGTCCACCAGCGCTATGCTTTCCTGGCACGCCAGACGTTATATGTTCTAGAATTTCTAAATGCCTACCATGCAGGACAGCAAACACTGCCTCTGAGCGATCTATGACTATAAGCCCGTAGACCTCCTTTTCAGCTATCATCTCCTCTAAGAACTCTACATAAAATCTGGAATCGCAACGGTAGAGGAAGGTCTCTATTGGTTGTGGGGGTTCAATTACATAGACTTCCATTTTTTCGCTTCCCGGAGGGCCTTGAGGGATGTATCCACCAAAGATAATTAGGCCGTTTGGCGGTGTTTCCTTAAACAATTTCAACCTCTGCATGATACTCATCAATGCATCTAGGACGTGGTGCCTCGTGGTTCTGTCCTTAATATTTTGTGCCGTACTATACTCTTGGCGGAGAGTGTCCATTATATCTGAGAGGGGGCGGCCTGCCGGAATGTAAAGCGAGATAAGCTCGGTTCCTCTACCTTGCTTGAGCTTAAGCTCCTTTACTAGCTTCTCTAACCTATACCGCTCGAGTGAAGAGCGACGGGCCTCAGCTTTGTCCATTTTCGCAACCCCCTGCTAATCTTCTACCGTCAAACTGGACACTTTTAGTCGGCCTCTGCCTAATAAGGACAACAAGGGTTAGCTTTATTTCAACCTGTTGAGATAGGGGGCTCGTGATGGACTTTAAGCCCAGCATTAGCGAAGCGCGATGGGATCATCGTATAGAGGAGGAGCTTCTAAGGAAGTGGGAAGAAGAGGACCTCTATCGCTTCAATCCTTCAAGCGGGAAACCGATATTTTCCATAGACACTCCTCCACCCTATCCTTCTGGCCCTTGGCATGTAGGTGCTGCTGCCCATTACGCTCAAATAGACATGGTTGCACGATACTTTAGGATGAATGGGTACGAAGTTCTTTTCCCATTCGGTATTGACAGAAACGGGCTTCCGGTCGAAGTTCAGGTCGAGCGAGAGTATCGCATAAAATCTCATGAAGTGGACCGTGAGAACTTCTTAAAGCTATGCTCAGATTTCCTAGACAAAGTCGAGCACGACATTCTTCGTATAGCAAGAAGACTCGGCCTCAGTTGCGATTTTAAGAAATACTACCGGACCGATAGCCCGGACTTTAGGGCCTTCACTCAAGCTACATTCATAGAGCTGTGGAAGCGCGGCCTAGTTTACCAGGCCGATAGACCCACTAATTGGTGTCCAGGTTGTCGTACGACGATAGCCGACGCTGAAGTCGAGTATGAAGAGCGCGAAACTGAACTCGTTTACATCAAGTTTAAGGTTAAAGAGACAGACAAATATATAGTCATAGCTACTACTAGGCCAGAGCTTCTTTGTACATGTGCCGCCGTCCTCTTCAATCCCTCTGATCAACGCTATACACATTTAGGGGGTCTATCTGCCATCGTCCCTATTTACGGTCAGACGGTCCCCATTATCGCCCACAACTATGCCAGGCCTGAGTTTGGCACGGGGTTGGTTATGCTATGTTCTTTTGGGGACCGCGGAGATGTGAGATTGTTTAGAGAACTAGGGCTTAAGGCTAAGATCGCTATTAATGTTGATGGTAGGATGAACGATTTGGCAGGGCCCTACGCCGGCTTAACAGTAGAAGAGGCCAGGCGGAGAATAATAGAAGATCTAGAGAGGATGAACTTGATTGAGCGAAGAGAGCGTATTAAGCATCAGACCCCAGTATGCTGGAGGTCAAAAGATCCGGTGGAGTTCGTAACAACCACCGAGTTCTACTTAAAACAATTAGAATTTAAGAAAAGGCTGCTGGAAATTATAGATGAAATAGAGTTCTATCCACCAGAACACAAACAGCTGCTGATTGACTGGATAAACTCTATATCAGCCGACTGGCCGATCTCGCGAAGGCGCTTTTACGGCACCGAAATTCCTATATGGTACTGTAAAGCCTGCGGAAGGCCCCAACTGCCACCGCCTGGACGCTACTACAGGCCCTGGAAGGAGCCCCCTCCGTTCGATCACTGCGAATGTGGCTCTAGGGAGTTTATCGGTGAAGAGCGTACATTTGACACTTGGATGGACTCAAGTGGCTCAGAACTTTACATAACTGGTTTCATGCGCGATGAGGAGCTCTTCTCCAAAGCCTTTCCTTGCTCCCTTCGCCCTCAAGGAATAGATATAGTTAGGACTTGGCTTTACTATTCTCTGTTAAAGGTGTTGCTATTACTTGATAAGCCGGCTTTCCGTTACGTAAGGCTCTCAGGAATGGGACTTGATGAACGCGGTGAGGCTATGCATAAGTCTAAAGGGAACGTTATCTACCCCTGGCCTATTCTAGAAGCCTATGGAGCTGATGCATTTAGATTGTGGTGCGCTGCCGAGAGCAAGCTCGGCAGCAACTACCGCTTTTCTGAGAGTCGTGTTAAGTCAGCTAGGCTCTTCTTAACAAAGCTTTGGAATATTGCAAGGTTCATATCCAGCTTCCCCAAACCTACATCCACCTTTAAGTTATCTAAGTTAGACCTTGTAGCCCTCGCTGAACTGAACTATGTAATTAGAGAGAGTCGAGAAGCCTGTGACAGGATGGACTTCTTTGTCACAGCCAACATCGTGAGGAATTATACCTGGAACTTCTTAGCTGACCATTACCTAGAGGCAGTAAAGCCGAGGGCCTATAATACAGAGGGGGCCTTTTCTGTAGAGGAACAGCGCGGGGCCTGGTACACTTTACATACTTGCCTCGAAGTCGTATTGAAATTACTAGCGCCCATCTGTCCCTTCGTGACTGATGCCTTGTGGAGGCGGCTGAGACAAGGAAGCATTCATGTGCAGTCCTTTCCTAACATAAACTATGAATGGGGGATGGGCCCCCTCAAAGTAACCCAGATCTTCATGGAGTTTAACTCCACGATATGGCAATTAAAGAAGGTAAATAGAATCTCCCTTACCTCTCCCTTAAACACCACCGTTTATGCGCCACCAGAACTGGCAGATATGGCTAAGGACCTTCAAGCTATGCATAAGATTAAAGAGCTACGCTTCGAGTCACCGCCACCAAACGCAATTAAAATAGGCTCAGCTACTTACATAATTAAAACGCCAAACTTAAAGGCTCCGCCTTTAAGTAATTATGGGCCGGTAGTTCAGAGGTAGAACACCCGCCTCGCACGCGGGGGGTCGCGGGTTCGAGTCCCGCCCGGTCCAGTAACGTTCCCTTTCTAATGAATTGTGTCATCCATGATGCGAGCCTTTAAGCATTCTCGCCTTTATTTATCAAACATGAAGAATAACCAACTTTAACGTCTATCTACGTATGTTTTGAAGCCAAAACTTGTGTAGCCTAAGGTCCTTACCCAATTCAGGATGAAAGGCCGTAGCTATATTGACTCCTTCTGCTGCCGCAACGATAACACTGCCTAGCTGGGACAAGGCCTCGGCTGGTGCATCTACCTTAGTTATGGCGGGGGCCCTTATGAATATGGCCCTAAATGGCCGCTCTCCGAGAACGGGGATTACGATATCGGCTTCGAAGCTCTCCCTCTGCCTACCGAAATAGTTCCTCACAACCTCTATGTTCATAACCCCTAGAGTCTCAACTTTTGCCCTTTCAGCTTCGCGATCTTTGACGCTCTTAGCTAATAGTATGGCACCTGCACACGTGCCCAGTGCAGGTAGGCCATCGATTATTCGTTCCCTAACCAAGTCCCACAACTCCAACCTTACCATTAACCGCTGAATGGTAGTACTTTCACCACCAGGTATGATTAGGCCGTCGACATCCTTTAGGCTTTGGGTAGTACTTACCTTGACGACCTCACCACTAACGTTCAATTCATTTAATGAGGCCCTCACCATGTAAATGTGCTCAGCCACTCCTCCTTGCAAGGATAGTACTCCTATTTTCAAATCTTTAAACTCCCCTTACTTGTAACAATTCCTCAGGCCTTAAAGACCTTATGTCAATCCCCATCATGCTCTTCGCTTCAGAGACCATTCTCTGGGCTTCCAGAACTACCTTCGGCTCATCCCACTTGGCAGTAGCTAGGACTATGGCCTCGGCTCTTTCACGAGGATCCTTGCTCTTGAAGATGCCAGAGCCTACGAAGACTCCGTCAGCTCCGAGCCACATCATAAGGGCAGCATCGGCTGGTGTTGCTATACCGCCAGCGGCAAAGTTAACGACGGGCAGCCTCTTTAGCCTGGCGGTTAGATCGACTAAGTCATAGGGTACGCCGTACTCCCTCGACTTCCTAACTCTATCCTCAGGGGCCATGCTCGTTAAGGCCCTTATTTCAGCATTTATATTTCTCATATGTTTAACGGCCTCGGCGACATTGCCTGTCCCAGCCTCCCCCTTAGTGCGTATCATAGAGGCCCCCTCACTTATCCTTCTAAGCGCCTCTCCTAGATCTCTAGCACCGTTAACAAACGGTACCTTAAATATCCACTTATTTATGTGTCTTTGTTCATCGGCTGGTGTTAGCACCTCACTTTCATCAATCATATCCACGCCTAGCTCCTGTAGTATGAATGCCTCATAGTAGTGTCCGATTCTAACCTTAGCCATCACTGGAATGGTCACAGTTCTCATGACCTCTTCGATGGCTCTTGGCTCAGCCATGCGCGCAACTCCACCGCTTTTTCTAACGTCATATGGCAACTTATCGAGTACCATAACGGACACGGCGCCAGCATCCTCGGCTATTTCAGCCTGCTCTGAATTAGTCACATCCATACATACTCCTCCTTTTTGGAAAATTGGAAACCCTAGCTTAACTGCAAGAGTGCCTGTAGCTGGCCCAGTAAGGCTCGGCGGTTTAGGTAAGTATTCAAAGAGACCTTGGGACTTCAGTTCATCGGCTAAATCTGCCAATCTGTAGAAGAAATCGACTATTGTTGCAAAACCTAAGTCTATGAGTGCCATTCTGATAGCGCCTATAAGAGGCAACGGGAGTTATTTAAACATAACTACTTGGACTATGTGTCGGATTTTGGCATAATGAACGTTTTACTTGTTAGCTTATGGAAGGGGCTCAAGCGCCGCTGCATTTTTTGAACTAATTAGACTTCGCAAAGGCATAGATTTCTACAATTATTTTACGTAGTTGTTGTATTTTCTTTGGACAAAACAGCTGCGGCCACTTTATGTGTAAATTGCTAAGGCAAAAAGCGGAAAACTTTTACGATCTTACTCTGACTCTCTCTTGACTAGTTTGAAGGTGATGTTATTTAACCCCCCTCCCAGCCATGGTACCTATTCAGAAGAATTGCAAGTCCCCCACGTCGGGCTTGCATATTTAAATGCTGTACTTGAGCAACGAGGATTTAAGACTTGGGTAATCGATACCCATCCTCTTAGTAATGGATGGCAAGCACTTCTGTCGTTTGTGTTAAAAGCAGTAAAGCCAAACGTCGTAGGAATAACTTCTACTACATCAACTATTTATCAAGCATATAGGGCGGCAAGGGTGGTTAAGCAAATTCTTCCCCACGCGACTGTCGTTATGGGCGGCCCCCATGTAACTTTCTTAGATGAGGAAGCACTTGTTGAGTGTAAAGAAATAGACATCATAGTAAGAGGGGAGGGAGAGCAGACCTTCATCGACCTCCTTGAAAGGTTAGAGTCTGAAAGATCCTTAAAGGGCACACTAGGTATTACATATCGCGAGGAAAATGGAGGCATACGTAAAGAGCCTGACAGGCCTCTAATAGAAAATTTAGACGTCCTGCCATTTCCGTCTTACCGAAAACTTCCATTAGATCTTTACCGATCATTTGGCATCAAACTTCCCTCCCTCCCCATCGTGACGAGTAGGGGCTGTCCATTTAGATGTAGCTTTTGTGTTTCTTGGAAGCTTAATAGGGGTAAATGGAGGACACGCAGTCCGTCAAATGTAGTTGATGAAATAGAGCACCACATAACTACTTATAAAGTTACGGACTTCTCCTTTGTTGATGACATCTTCACCCTTAGTCGCAAAAGAGTGAAGGAAATATGTCGTGAAATAAGGAGTAGGAATTTGGAGATAACTTGGGGGTGTAGCGCCAGGGCTGACAGTGTGGACGTGGAGCTCCTGTTAGAAATGAAGAGGGCTGGCTGCCATACCATATATTTCGGTGTTGAGTCTAAGTCGCCTAAAACCTTGAAGGAAATGAACAAACTCCTTACAGTAGAAAAGGTAGCCAAGACTTTCAAGCTTTGTAGGAAACTTGGGATAAATACCGTAGCTTCGGTGATACTCTTTTGGCCAACGGAAACTAGGAGAGATGTGGAAGAGACCATAAAGTTCGTCAGGCAGCTCGAGAGTGATATAGCTCAATTCTGCATTGCAACGCCGTTTCCGGGGACGAAACTCTATGAGGAGCTAAAGAGAGCTCAACTATTAATTGAGAAAGATTGGTCTAAGTATGATATAGTCACTCCTGTCTTTGAGACGGGAGAGTTTAATCGTAAGTACATGCTTTTCAAGTGGAAGCAGGCCTATATAACTTTCTACCTAAGGCCAAGTTATGTAGCTAAGCAAATAATTAAGCGAAACATACCCCTCTTTAAAGCGTTGGTTCACATGCTCAAAAATGCCTTAGTACGAAGGCTAGGGCTGTCGAAGATCCAAGAGACCTTAAGAAGTAGAGCTATACCTATTTTCTTGAGGTGGCTTCTCCAAAACCGAGCTAAATGATCATAAAGGATCGCAGGACGCTTTAAACCAGTCCTTAAATGAAATTTAAATGTAATTTAGTTAAGAGAGTGTTTACTCTTCAATGGCACCCCCTCAATAATTGCTTAATAATCGTGAGGTTCGCTTTGATCAACTGTATAGGCGTCTAAAGAGTTAAATAACAGGTCAACATCCCTTACAAAAGACCACCTCGGGGCTTACTCATGTCTAGTCCCCTCATCATATGGCTTGAGCAGCTAGGAAGATATGACATAGCCAAGGCTGGTGGCAAGGGAGCTAATCTGGGAGAGATGTTGAAGATAGGAATTCCGGTGCCTTCAGGCTTCGTAATAACGGCTCAAGCATATCAGAACTTTATAGAGGAGACGGGCATTAAGGAGAAAATCTATCAAATAATTAGTGAAAAAATCAAGAATGTAGACGATCCTCATGAGTATGAAGAGGCTAGTAAAGAGATAAGGAGCATCATAGAGAGTACGCCGATTCCTCGTGAAATTGAGGAAGCCATAAGATTGAGCTATCGCGAACTCTCAAACAGGATCGGGGTTGACGAGGTACGTGTGGCAGTTAGGTCAAGTGCTACAGCTGAAGACCTACCTGATGCTAGTTTCGCAGGCCAGCAGGAAACCTACCTTAATGTGAAGGGAGAGGAAGAGTTAATTAAAAAAGTAATAAAGTGTTGGTCAAGCTTATTTACCCCTAGGGCCATCTTTTATCGTCAACAAAAGGGCTTTCCTCATGAAAAAGTGTTGATGAGTGTAGTAGTCCAAAAGATGGTAAATGCTAGGTCAGCCGGCGTGATGTTTACTATCCACCCAGTTACAGGCGACCGCACGAAGATAGTCATTGAGGGCAGCTGGGGCTTAGGTGAAGGCGTTGTCAGCGGCTCGGTCACTCCTGATCGGTTTATAGTTGATAAGAACACATTGGAGGTGGTTGAGCAGCAAATAGCTGAGAAGGCAGTGGAGTATGTGTATGACCCTGAAGCAGGAGCCACTATTCGCGCTACCGTCCCCCCTGAGCGTAGGAAACAGCCCTGCTTATCTCCTGAGGAAGTAAGGTTGCTTGCCGAGCTTGCCATTAAGATTGAAAACCATTACGGTAAGCCGCAAGATATAGAATGGGCTGTTGATCGCGATCTTCCCTTTCCCAGAAATATATTCATAGTGCAAAGCCGAGCTGAAACTATCTGGGGGCTGAGGACGCCTCCTCCTCCAGAAATAAAAAAGGAAGCTGCCTTACCCGCCATCCCATTAGTCAAGGGCCTGCCGGCAAGTCCCGGTGTTGCTTATGGCGTTGCAAGGGTAGCATTCTCACCCGAGGAACTGACCTCATCATTTAGGAAGGGGGACATACTCGTTACAAAGATGACTAACCCTGACTGGGTGCCTTTCATGAGAATCGCCAGTTCAATAGTAACCGACGACGGCGGAATGACGTGCCACGCCGCTATAGTGAGTCGCGAACTTGGAATTCCTGCAATAGTAGGTACTGGAAATGCCACAAAGTTGATGAAGACTGGGAAGGAGTACACTGTTGATGCTAGGGTTGGAGTAGTTTACGAGGGAAGGGTCGACACGGTCTTAGCGGAGACCAGACCTCCACAACCTACTATAACTGCTATAGCACGCGAGGTCAGCACCTTTATCCCAGTAACTGGGACAAAGATCTTTATGAATCTTGGCGTCCCCGAAAAGATAGTAGAGTATAAGGACTTACCATTTGATGGAATAGGCCTAATGCGAATAGAGTTCATTATGGCTAGTTGGATAGGAGAACATCCATTGTATCTGCTTGAGGTCGGACAGGGAGAGAAATTCGTGGAGAAGTTAGCTGAAGGGATAGCAATGGTAGCTCGTGAAGTATATCCAAGGCCGGTAGTTGTTAGGCTGAGTGACTTTAAAACCAATGAATATAGAAGGCTCAAAGGTGGCGAGAAGTACGAACCTCATGAGGATAATCCGATGTTAGGATGGAGAGGTGTGAGCCGCTACATAAGCCCACAATATCGGGAGGCATTTAAACTTGAACTTAGGGCCATTAAGAAGGTACGCGACGAAATGGGGCTTAAGAACGTGTGGGTGATGCTGCCTTTCGTGAGGACCATTTGGGAAGTTGAAGAAGTCCTTAGGATTATGGAGGACGAAGGGCTAAAGAGGGGAAGAGATTTTAAAGTGTGGGCAATGGTGGAAGTACCATCAGTCATCTTTATGGCGGAGGAGTTTTGTAAATACTTTGATGGCTTTAGTATAGGCAGCAATGACTTAACGCAACTCATCTTAGGGACCGATAGGGACTCACAAATCTTACCCAACATCGATCCAAGGTACTTTGACGAGAGGGATCCGGCAGTTAAGAGGGCCATAGAGCACCTCATTAAGACAGCACATAAACATGGTGTCACTGTAAGTATTTGCGGCCAAGGACCGAGCGTTTATCCAGAGTTCACTGAGTTCTTAGTTCGCTGTGGCATAGATAGCATTAGTGTCAATCCAGACGTTGTTATTGAGACCAAGCGCCTTGTCGCCAGTATTGAAATGAAGATCATCCTTGAGCGCCTATCTCAACTCAAGGTTAATGGAACCTTCGGGCTAGGGTAGGCAGTACCCGCTATTATCTTTATACAGGACGCGTGGGCTGTACCCGTGCAGGACCTCTCCGCTGCATTTCACGCAGTCTGCTTTTCTTTCTGAATGGACTCGACTACGATTTTACATGGAATTGGAAGCTTTGAAGCCCCCCTCTTTAATGCTTGCTTTGCTAACTCCACCTTTTCGCCCTTGACTTTTACGGACATTATTACCGCGCCTGAGTGAACCCTAGCAGCTAGCCCTATGGGGTCTCCAAAGGCTAGCCTCATTCCGTCTTGGAGCCTATCGGCTCCAGCGAAGGCCATCATTTTATTTTCCCTTAAGACGTGGTGAGGATAAACGTGAATAATCAAGTAATATCCTTGCTCAGTCAATGTTGAGGATAGTAATTTGCTCGCCATGACCCTAGCGGCCTCGAGGGCATTGTGCCTTATTTGCCCAGCCTCTTTAGCCACCAGTTTGACCTCAACGTCGAAATCTCCATGAGGATTACCCATCCTGAATTTGACTATCTTCGGAGTGAGACCCGAGCCTATGTACTCTCGTCGAGTATAGGCCGGGCCTTTAAGACTAGTGTAACAATGAGCGGGACGTAAGGGCATTTTGGACCCCAGGCGTTTGCAAGCCTCCTTATATAAAGGTTTTAGCGGGTTTAGTACTTAGCGCAGCCTCAGCTCCTAACACCGATCTTAGTAAAAATAATCTTTATTACATCGCAATTTACGCTGTAAATGCGAGCTCGCTCGAGTTCCGAAGCCATAATGGGGCTAGTTGGTGATTTACTTGATAATTAGAGTGGTGATGGTGGAGCCAGAGAAGGGAGGTAACGTGGGTAGCGTAGCTAGAGTGATGAAGAACTTCGGCATAAAGCAGCTGTACCTAGTTAATCCCAAGGCTCAGCTCAGTGAGGCCAGGCCTTATGCAGCTCACGCAATTGATGTTTTAGAATCCGCAGTGGTGGTGTCCTCTCTTCAGGAGGCCTTAGACGGAGTCTCAATAGTGATCGGTTCTACAGCAGTGTCAGCAAGAAGCCCTTCAAACTTAACTAGGATAACGGTGTTTCCAGAGGAGTTAGCCCGTTACCTATTGAGGTATGAAAGCGGCATCGCAGCCTTACTGCTGGGAAGGGAGAGCATCGGCTTATTAAATAAGGAGCTGGAGCTTTGTGACGTAATCGTCACTATTCCGGCCGCCTCAGAGTATCCCGTCTTAAATGTAGCTATGGCCGCTGGCATAATTCTTTACGAACTTTATAAAGCCTTTAATGTTAGACAAAAGGCAAGCTATGCTAAGCCAGCTGACAGAAGGGTTATTGAAATAATAGTTTCTTACTTCGAGTCTCTCCTCAGGGCCTCAGGCCTAGAAGGCGCCAGACTTAAACTGACGGTAAAGTCTTTGCGAAATGTGCTTGGTAGAAGTTTCTTGGCCAGCAGAGAGGCCTCTTTACTGGCCGGAGGTTTTCGAAGGCTCTGGCTCAAACTTCAATCTCAGGGCCTCGATTAACACGATCTCCTCAAATAAGCCTACCTTAACTAACCGAGCTACACCGGCCCTCATCCCTTTAGACCTCAATTTGTTTAAAGTCTCAGCCACCCCTGTCAAAGTGGACTGAATGAGCAGGAGGATGCCTCCGCTCTTGAGCTTTGAACATACCTCATTAATGAATCTATCTAGCACCTCTCTACCATTGGGGCCTCCAGACCACCTTACGTCTCTGTCCTCGGTCGGTAAGTAAGGCGGGTTGAAGACTATTAAGTTAAAGCCTTGATCTCTGAAAGGAGATAGCGAATCCCCAACGACCACGTCGATTAAAGAACTTAGTCCATTCTTTTTTGCATTTAATTTAGTACAATGAGCGGCCTTGGGGTCGATGTCTGATGCCACGACGAAGGAGCCATTACTAGCCATCTTCAAAGTGGCGATGCCCGTCCCTGAACCTACCTCAAGGGCAACGTCAGCTCTCCTGTCGTTTATCCCATCGAGTAGAAGGTAAGTATCCTCAGAAGGAGGATAAACATCCTGACATACCGTCAGACGTAGCCCCTCTATCTCAATCTCCATCTCTTGCGGCCCCAAGGCATAGGTAAATTCTGTATAAATCCTCTAGATTGAGGTCTCTAACCCTCTTATTGGCTAAATCACCGAGCTTGCTGAGATTTGCTCTAGGATCAATACGTTTAATCACGCTCAAGGCAAGTTTGTTCCGCTGTGAAAAGAGCCTTTCGACTAGCCTAAGAAAGGACTCATTTACCTCAAAGCACCTCTCTCTGGGCCTTACCTCTACTACTGCCGAATCTACATTCGGTGTGGGATAAAAGCTCCTTCGGCTTACGTAACGTAAAAGCTTAACATCTGCATAGGCCCTAGTAACTACGGTCAGCCTACCATAGTCAGCGGAGCCGGGCTCGGCTACCAACCTCTTGGCAAATTCCAACTGAAAAGTAAGTATGGCCACCTTAAACTTAAAGTCCTTAACCAGTTTTAAGATTAGGGGCGAGGCTATGGAGTAAGGGGCTGTCGAGACAACCTTATCGATATTCATTCCCTTCATCTCTAGGAAATCCCCCTCAATAACCTCGACGTTATTAAGATCAGAAGCCAGCTCCCTTAATGCCATTGCCAATTTAGGGTCCACCTCTATACTGATGACTTTCTTAGCTCTATACGCTAATGCCCTAGTTAGACAACCTATGCCGCCGCCTATCTCTAAGACTTCATCACTAGGGCCTACTTCAGCATACCTAATTAAGTCATTTATGAGGAAGGGATCCACTGTAAAACTTTGTCCAAGCCTCCTTCTAGGTCTAACGCCGTAGCGCTGCAGCATCGACTTTACATAACTAAGTAGCTCTCTCTTAGACCTCCACGCGCTTAGCATCACTCTGGTAGCTTCTCCGTGGTTTTTGGCGCGGGTCTAACAAATAAGTAATACCGTTCATTTCCCTTAATTTCCTCAAGTATCCTCTCCTTAATGGCTTTTGCAACATTACGAAGCCCCACCCTCTCCTCTATGTCCTTAAAGCTCTCGAATGGCTTCTTCCTCCTTTCCTCTAAGATCTCCCACAGCTTCCTTTTTCCTATGCCTTTTATCAGCTCAAGTGAGTGCATTCTTGTCGTAAGCGGGGGGGCAACATTAAATATTTCCACAAACCTCTTTTCGTTCTCATTAACTATCTTTTCTATTACTTTCTCTAGCTCATCCTTAGCTGCAATAGTTAACTCATCATAGCTTATCCTTCTATTGACATGGTCTATCTTGTCTCTGAAGCCCTTACCTATAAATACTCTCTCTGAAGGAGATAAGACCGCACCTTCTTTAGGAGTCAATTCAAGCAACGTGAAGAAGTCCTCTCCGACGGCTAGAGCGATAGGCTTTCTTTGATGGACAGGCCTTCCGTCAAACGGGCGCCCTTGAGGAAGATAGTCAAGCACGTAGGCGTACTCTTCAAACTTTTTAGAGGACAAAGGGATCTACCTCTGCTCCTCCATTAGGTATTGATTAAGTAATTTTCTCACTTCATCAAGTTCCTCCGTGAGGAAGACCCTTCCCTCCCTTATGAGAATCTGTCTGAGCTCCTCATTACTACTCGGCATTATATTGACTACTTGCACTGCCACGGCCCTCGAGAGCTTGAACCGTTCGCAGAGCTTATCCACAAGCTCTTCAGCTTTATCGGCTGGAAGCTTAGAAAACTTCATGAGGTAGTCGAGCGTGATTTGTTGGAAGTGTTTAAGCTCTCCACACTTTTCCTTGACTTCCTCCAGAATCTCCTTCGCTTTAGCGAAGGTAACTTCTTTCATCTCTCTTATTTTCAAGTCCCCTCACTCCATTAAATCTAGTATTGTTAAGGCCTTAATTTAAATACTTCATGGGGACGTCGGCTTGCGCAGACCCTTTCTGTAGGTCTGCGAGAAAAATAAAAACTGGTAGCCTCAAGCTTACCGAGGCCTCAGTGTTGGGTGGCAAATCAAAGGGGCTTAGGTGCAGGTCTAGGGAGGTCCTCTCTAAGCATCCGAGGGAACGCGGGATGAAGGGACTGAGCAGCCTCCTTCAAGAATATGAAGTAGGCCAGCGAGTAGCTATAGATATAGATCCTACTCACGTAGAGACAGCACCTCATAGAAGGTATCAGGGACGCATTGGCACGATAGTAGGCAGGAGGGGCTCGGCCTACATAGTCGAGGTCTACTTAGGGAGTAAGCGCAAGAACGTAATAACAGGGGCTGAGCACCTAAAACCTGTTCAATTGACCTCTTAACATCATTCTAATACGTCCAATACCACTAATTCCTCGACTTCTACTTTCTTATTGAGGAGCCCGGCCACACTGGGCACCGTCCTTCCTTCATCTCCAGTAATTAGCTCCTTAATGTAAAGGCCTCCTTGCGCCCTAATTAACACAGTTAAGGCCTCCTCCATCAGGTCCTGCACCTTGAACTCGTAGACTCTCTTAATTCTGACCTTGTCTGCCCTCCTATGCAAAACCCTTAGAGGCGTTCTCTGCTTTATCAGGGAACCACTTAAGGCCCTCTCAAGCTCCGAAGCCTCTTCCTTGCTCACACCCCCCTTGACTCTTACCTTAGCTAAGTATACCTTTTCCCTAATTTGAGCAGTCATCTTTAGCTTCCTCACTTCCTCTCTTGAGGAGTACTTTAGCTCTCTAACCTCTATAAGCCCCTTAGCCCTTTGATTAACCTCCTCCTCTACCTTCGCTAAGTCTACATTCCTCCTAACCGGCTCTCTCACCTCAACAATGAAGGGCCTACCTCTACCCAATACCTTAACGTCCACGTCCTCCCTACCTGCTCCGTGAAACTTGGCGTCCCTTCCTCTGAAGATTTCCTTTATCGGCTCGGCCACCAGCTCTTCTATGGAAGTAGGGTAGAGCTTCCCAGCCCACCTGCAGTGCTCACAGCCGCTTCCCCAGCACTTCGGGCAGTACCACTTATTTTGAGGAATTCCCTCCTTGAGCTTTAAGTACCTTCCAGAGATAAATATCGGACTAGGCTTGACCTCCACCCTACAGGTCTCTACGTCCACTACTATGACTACATCAGGTCTTTTGAAGTCAATGGGCCTCTCCAGCTTTTTAGAGAGAAGCCTTCTCAGCTCACGATTGATGTCGCTCTTCAGAGACTCACCATAGTTAAGTGATAGCTTAGCCCTAAGTGAGTCCTCTCGCTCAATGACACTCCCAGGCACCCTGGTGCCCAGTAGAAAGGTTGTATATTCATAAGAAGATAGGGCCTCTCTAATAATCGGAATGAAGTCTTGTAGCTTGTCCATTAAACCCCCGCACACATAGCAGCCCTCCGGGCCCCCTCTGCCACTCTCGTCCAAGGCTGCTTTGAAACCAGACCTACCTAAGGCCTTGAGCAGCCTCTCCCCCTCTTCATTGCCCTCAACCTTCAAACGCTCAGCCTCTAACAACAGCACACCTTTGAGCAAATACCCACGCTCACGGTTACTCATCCCTCTTCCTATTTTGGAAAAGCACCTTCCAAGACAGCTTTCGCAGAGCGGCGCTTCAAGTAGCAGCTGCTTAGCTGCCTCGAGTATGTTCAAGCCCGCCACCGAGTTTAACGAAGCCCCTTGAGGATGATGTCTAGCTTCCTGCCTTTCCTTACCAACTGTCTTATCCACTTACGCGTTGCATGATAATAGTCAAGTAGCTCTTTCACTTCTCTAACATCAACCCCGCTCCCCCTAGCTATCCTCCTCATCCTCGATTTGTCGATGATCTCTGGTGACTCCCTCTCCCTTTGTGTCATGGACTTGAGAATGGCAGACCACCTCTTGAGCTTCTCCTCAGCTACATCTGCAGCCTCAGAGGGTAACTTCAACGAGAAGCCTGGAATAAGCTCAAGTATCTTCTTAAAGGGCCCCATCTTCTTAATGCTCTCTATCTGAGCCAATAGATCTTCAAGAGTAAACCTCCCCGCAATGAAGCTCCTCGCTCTCTCCTCTACACTGGGCTCAGCCACCCTCATCCTCTCTATAAGGGCTCCGACATCGCCCATGCCCAAGAGGCGAGAAACGAAACCCTTCGGGTCAAATTGCTCAATTTCATCTAGCTTCTCTCCCATCCCTACGAACTTAATTGCGGCGCCTGTTGCGACCACAGCTGAAAGCGCCCCTCCCCCCCTGGCAGCACCGTCTAGCTTCGTCAAGAAGATAGACCCTATTTTCACGGTCTGACTGAAGGCTTCTGCTTGGGCTTTAGCTTGCTGACCTATTGTAGCATCAATGACCAGCATTACTTCGTCAGGCTTTATCGCCTCAACGAGCTGCTTAGCCTCCTCCATCAACGACTTTTCCTCCTTGTGCCTACCTGCGGTGTCTACTATTATCACATTGAAACCTGCATCCTTAGCCCTTTCAACACCTTTCCTTGCCATCGTCAATGAGTCATCTCCCTCCTCAATAAAGACTGGGACCCCAACTAAGCTGCCCAATTGTTGCAGCTGCTCACGGGCAGCGGGCCTGAAGTTATCGGCGCATACTAATGCAGGCCTATACCCTCTACGCTTAAAGAACAGCGCTAGCTTAGCTGCGCTTGTCGTCTTTCCACTTCCTTGGATGCCGAGGAGTAAGATTACATTAGCCCTCGCGGGGTCCAGCTTAAGTTCAGCAGGCTTCTCGCCCCCAAGCAGGTCGATGAGCTCTCTGTAAACCGCTCCCAACACTAGGTCCCTCTTAGTTAGCCCTGGCGGTAGACTTGCCTTAGAGACCTCGTCCTCAATCCTCTTCGTTAGTTTAAGCACTAATTCAACGTTTACATCGCTTTGCAGAAGAGACCTCTGCACATCCCTTAAGAACTCCTTTACTGCTCTGTCGTCAGCCACTGGAGATTTGAGAAACTTAGATATTGCAGTTCGAAGGGAGGTAGCCATCCTCTCAAGGACCAAGCATGCCACCTTAGTCAGGCTTAAATTCAGAGGCCTGCGCTAAAAACTCAGCCTATGTTCAATTTTGATGAGGCTAAAGTCATTGATGAGATAAAGAAGAGGAGGGCTAGGCTAGTCGCTCTTCAGCTTCCAGAGGGGCTTAAGCCGTACGCGCCATATTTGGCCGAACTCATCCAACGCGAAACTGGCTGCACTCCAATATTATTAGCCGATCCATGTTATGGTGCTTGTGACGTCGCCTGGGACGAGGCAGCAAGGTTAGGCGTCGACCTCCTTATACATTTTGGTCATAGTAGAATTACCTCAAGAGAGGGAGTGGTCGATACAATCTACATAGATTGTTACGCAAAGAGTAGCATCGCCGAAGCACTAGAGGCAGTTGAGCATTTAATGAAGAACAAGGGTAGCCGCGTTGGCGTGTGCACCACTCTTCAATATGTATGGGCGTTAGAAGAGACTGCAGCGCGTCTAAAAGACATGTCCCTTGAGGTATACATAGGTCAGCCGACCAATCCAAACCTCAGGCCTGGCCAAGTGATAGGATGTGACTATACAAGTGGTAAGCGCCTTCAACCATTCGTTGACTACTTTCTATTCCTTGGAGGAGGGCTGATGCATTCCTTAGGTTTGAGGTTATCGACAGGACTGCCAGTAATTGCCGTAGATCCACTGACTAAGGAGGCCCTAGATGTTGAGCCCTACGCTAAGAAGGTATTAGCTGCTAAGCTACATGACATCGCTATAGCATCAGAAGCCGAGAAATTTGGTGTTCTTATAGGCCTAAAGCCGGGTCAGTATAGGCCTTGGCTAGTTAAGAAGGTGTTAAAGGAGCTAGACAAAGCGCGTAAGAAGGCCCTATTAATAGCCTGTCGCGAGGTCTCTTCCTCACTTGAAGTGAACTTTCCTGACGTGGAGTCCTTTGTGATAACTTCATGTCCCCTCTTAGCCTTCTTCGAACGAGAGGGTTTCCATCGACCGCTCTTGACCCCAAAGGAACTACAACTATCATTAAGTGGGGAGTGGAGATATGGTTACTCAGACCCCTTTGAGGGATTCTAAGCCCTGCAGCACCACTACTGAATAGTGATCCCATTGGAGAAATGACTTATAGGTCTTCTTTCACGGGTCACGCGTTTCGCGCCCGGAGCTTATTAGCCTCCTCCTGCCGCATCTTAGATCGAGAAGCAGGTTGGGAGTAACTGCTTTATCGGCCCTATTGTGCTTATAATCTAGTACAAGCCTAGTCGTGTTCGACCGAGCGCCTTGAGGCTCAGAAGGCTCGCTATGTTATTAGAATCGCTATCCCCCCATCCCTCTCCGTCCCCTAAGCTTGAGCAATATACAATTACCGGTGATGATGCAGCTAAATTTCTATGGAGGATTAGGGATTGGCTTCGAGGGCGAGTGGTCATAGACTTAGGCTGCGGGGTTGGTAGGTTAACGATAGGAGCGGCACTTTTAGGTGCATGCTTATCAGTTGGCGTTGACGTTGATCCAATAGCACTTAAAGTAGCTAGAGATAATGCACGGCGCATGGGAGTATGCCATGCGACTTCCTGGATTAGGGCCCACATACCGGAGCTATCTATTAAAGGGGACGTGGTGATTCAGAATCCTCCCTTCGGCGTTCAGCACAGGGGGGCCGATAGGGCCTTTATTGAGTGCGCCTTAAGGACTGCACCTACCTCCTTTAGCCTACACAAGAAATCACCTAAGAGCAGGAACTTCATAAAGAAATTCGTTGAGGAGTTCGGGGGAGAGGCTGAGGTTATTGATACCCTTAAGTTAAAAGTCCCAAGGTTGTTCAACTTTCATAAAGAGAAGTTCAGGCTTGTTGAAACCGACCTTTTTATATTTAAGAGGAAGGGCTCTCTCTACTAGTTAAGTGGCTTCCATTTGGTGTGAATGATGGGTAGCATTACTATCGTAACGCCAGGAGACTACATATGCACGATTGAGGAATTCATGCCTGGCTCAGGGGCATATGAAGAAGCTGGCATCGTGCGAGCCCTCATAACTGGTGCACTATCCATTGATATGGAGAAGCGCATAGCTTCAGTCATTCCAATCAAGAAAGCCCCCCTCATCCCTAAGAAGGGGGATGTTGTGCTCGGCGTTGTTTCTGAAATTAGAAAAGACGTGGCCGAGGTAGATTTGTATGAAGTTGAGGGGTTGGGAGGCTTTTCAACGCCCTTTAAGGCCACTCTTCACATTAGTGAAGTTGATGTAAAGTTTGTGGATAGGATGCTAAACGCTCTGTGGCTCGGCGATGTGATAAGGGCTAAAGTGCTTTCCTCTCGAAACCCCTACCCTCTCTCAATTAAAGAAGAGGAATTTGGTGTGCTACTGGCGCTTTGCAGCAGGTGCCGCCATCCCCTCTTTTTAAAGGATAAGCGGCTAACATGTCCGGTGTGTAACTCACAAGAGCAACGCAAACTCTCCCCGGGCTATCTTCTTTGCTGGAGTGGTGGAGAGACTAAGCTAATTAGGGGCCTTACTTAACCATTTGGGGTTGGCTATATGGAGATTGTTATTGTAAGCAGCGGCCCAAATACCCTGGTCCTTGAAATTAGGGGCGAGGGGCACACTTTTTGTAACGCATTAAGGGAGACCTTGCTTCAAGACTCAGCTGTAACTTTTGCTGCGTATCGCATCGACCATCCTTTAATTTCTAACCCTTTATTCATTGTAAGGACTGATGGCTCTGAAAGTCCCAAGGACGCCCTGAGAAAGGCTGCCACTAAGCTCATTGAGCTTACGGGAGCGCTCGAGAGAGAGGTCCTGGAAAAACTGATGAAGTAGATTCGTAGGTCGTCAGAGGAACGCCCTTGCCCTCACATAAGGATGTAAGAAAATGGAAGCCTGAGTTAAGAATCTTAGGTATTGAGGCGGCAGTTACATGCAATGGCCGTCAGCTATGTGTATGCGCCGTCTCCAGGGGACCACTATTAATTGACGGCTCCTTCGTCCTATGGTGGGATGTAAACGATGTGGTTAGCTTGGCTCAAGGAATTAAGTCAAGTCCATTCTATAAGGAGCTTGCGGTTGCAGTAGTTTCTAATAGCCTTCCATTAAAGGGAAGGACCGGCGAAGCGGCCCTAGCTCTAAGCAAACCGGTGCTGTTAATTGCTGGTCCTGGTCATAGCGTAATTGAGTGCTCTGGAATGAGTTTAGAGGAGGCGGTGCGTTTATTAAGGATGTTTCAAGGACCTCAAGGCATAGAAGCTTTAAGGATTGCCTCATTGCTAGTTCCGCTAGCTAGAGCGCTGTATGAAGCTTGGAAAAATTTAAGCCAACCATGTAGAAGAGGAGAGAGCACCATGGTGCGTCCCAATGGCTAGCAGCATACCGCTCTGCCCTAAGTGCGGTAGGCTGCTCTCCCCATTAAAGGAAGGAGAGAGCATCAAATTGATTTGTAAATTATGTGGCTACATCGAAGATTCGCCCTCAACGAAAGGAATTAAGGTATCCAGGAGGATCGACCGTGCTCTTCAAGAGACGACCGTGATTGTGCCGTCTGAGCTACCTAAAGTTATGCCTTCTATTAAGGCGCAGTGTCCAAAGTGCGGCCATAATGAAGCTTACTGGTGGCTTGTGCAAACTAGAAGAGCTGATGAAGGATCGACGCGCTTCTACAGGTGCGTTAAGTGTGGCTATACGTGGCGTGAGTACGATTAAGCGCTGGGCTTTAATATCAGCTTAAGGAGTTAATAGGGTGGTCGGCTAACTTCCTCATAGGAGGTCTTTGCTTGATAAGAGCATTGTTTCATGACGCAAAGCTTTGGAGGAGCGTGATCTTAGCACTGTCAACGATGGTGAACGAGTCTACATTTACCTTTACTCCAGAGGGAATTAAGATGAGGGCGATGGATCCATCTAGAATAGGTATGGTTGACTTCGAAATGCCTAGCTCCTCCTTCGAGGACTATAGCTGTGAAGCCGAGACTAAGGTAGGAATTAACTTAGATCAGCTTAGTAAGCTAGTAAAGAGAGCTGCATCAGGTGATAAGTTAGAACTTGAGCTGAGGTCGGATGAGGGTAAACTGAAGATTAAGTTTAAGGGAAAGACGACGAGGACTTTCGTCATGCCTCTACTCGATCTAGGCTACGAGGAGCTCCCGACACCAAGAGTCTCCTTCAATGTGCAGGCCAAGCTGCTGGCGGAAGCTGTAGAAGAAACCTTGAAAGATGCCGAATTAATCAGTGACCACGTTAAAATACAGGCAACAACAGATGAACTCGCGTTCTATGCATCGAGCGATAGGGGGGAGTCTCTGACTACCTTTAGCAGGGATAGCGGGGCCCTCTTGGAGCTCAGCGTTAAGGAGCCATCAAAAGCCACGTACAGCCTAAATTATTTGATGGATATGATGAAGGCAGCGGCTGCGGTGGATGTGATGGAACTTCAGTTCTCCACCAACATGCCCCTCACTCTAATCTTCGGCCTTCCTGGTGGAGGAAAGATACAATACTGGCTCGCGCCTAGGCTAGAAGAGTAGAGATAGGAGCGCCGTGTAGGTGTGCTGACAGAAGAGGACATAGCAAAATACCCATTCACTCCTGAGGCTCAGGAATTTGTTAGAAAGAGGGGGCTTACGATCGAGCAGCTCGGCAGCCCTGAGCACAGCTCAGTATTAGAGCGGGCGGTTAGTAGAATCGAAGAAGCATTAATTAATGGAGTCGTCTCGACAAAATTTAATGAGATAGAAGTCGAAGTGCTTTCGTACCCTACTGCAGTAATGCTTGTGACGTTAAGTAACGATAAACTCCTACAGAGTAGGTATGCTGAGGGGGAGGCTAAGAGGGCCTTCTCCCTCCTGAAGACCGAACATGAGGACAAGCTTGTATATATAGCCAGGCGCTGTTTTAATTGGAAAGTCGACAAGATTTTTACGATGTTAGGTTCTAGGTCCTATGATTTCTCGATTGCGTGGAATGACTATCTATCAGTCTCCATGAGCCTCAAGTCTCCGCACTGGAAGTTAGTCAACCGAGTCCTCTTAATGGGACAGGTTTACCTTCAAAAGCACGAGCTGGCCAGGCTCTTATCTGAAGCCTTAAGGCAGCGCCTCCTCTGTCGTATGCTTGCCACAGATATCGTCAATATACAGCTAACGAGCGCGGTGGAAGGAGCCTTGAGGAGGATTCTCGAGGTAAATAAGCTTCGAACACAGAAGTCGCCCGCTTTGCCGGAGGTCCCTATTACTGGAGGTGAAGAATGCTACCCTCCATGCATTAAGTCGCTAATTGCCGACGCGCTCGTCGGTAAAAACCTCCCGCATATGGCTAGGTTTACACTAGCCTCTTTCTTAATAAATTTAGGAAAGAGCGTGGACGAAGTCGTGGACCTCTTTAGGAACCTCCCAGACTTTGATGAAAAGCGAACCTACTACCACGTCAAACATATAGCTGGCGAGATAGGCTCTAAGACTAGGTACGTTCCTCCTAGCTGCGAGTCCTTGCGCACATTTAATCTATGTTCCCTTCCTGACGATATTTGTAAATATGTCAAACATCCATTAGCTTACTTTAGATTGAGAGCGCTTAAGCAGCGGGGTACTGAATGAACAAATACCTTGGGCTAATAATTAGGCTTGTGAAAAATTTTTATGGATCACCTGATTTCTCCTTCGACCTGCCTTCTGGGCTTTTACATCGAGAGCTAGCCTTCATGTTCTTTGACAAAGAAGAAATGTTACGTCACGTTTCCTTTAATGACGCTGCAAGCCTGAGGGCCTTCATAGCCTCTCGCGCACCGCGCCACGTCTACTACTCTTCGGCATACTATTCCTCTCCGGGTGAAGCAGACATGGACTCTAAGGGGTGGATGGGGGCAGACTTAGTTTTCGACATAGATGCCGACCACATACTTACTCCATGTAAGCGAGAGCATGATAAATGGCGCTGCTGCGACTGTGGGACTAACGATCGCGGCGCGCCCCCCTCTGCGTGTCCCAACTGCGGCAGCCGTAAGATAGACTCAAAGAGCTTTTATCTATGTCCTACTTGCTTAGAGGCATCTAAGGCCGAGCTCATAAAGCTAATCGAGGACTTTTTAATACCTGACTTTGGCTTTTCTCCAAAGGAGATACATATAGCCTTTTCAGGTAGGAGAGGGTATCACGTTCATATCACCTCAGCTATCGTGAGAGAGTTAGATCAATATGCTCGTAGGGAGATTGTAGACTACATCAAGGCCGTGAGCTTAAAACTTGAGTCGCACGGTTTTCATGTTTTAATTAAAGCCAGCCCCTCCCCTCCATCGCTCAATCATCCTGGGTGGCGCGGTAGAATAGCTAGAGGGATTTACAGCTTTCTTTCCTCGGCCAGCTTGGATGATTTAAGACTCCTTTTACCTCCTTCAAAGAGGGGGCTAGCAGCCGAGATTTACAATAATAAGTACAAGATACTTTCTCAATTGGAATCTCCGAGGCCCAATTGGTCTTCGATACTTAAATATGGGCGCGGATTTTGGGAAAGGCTGGTATCAAAGTCCGTTGAGCTTCAGCGCTGCGAAATTGATGAAAGAGTTACTACTGATGTAAGGAGGCTGATAAGGCTGCCGGGCACTATTCATGGAGATACTGGACTAATAGCTAAGCCTCTATCATTAAATGAAGTAGACAGCTTTGATCCTCTGAAGGACTCTGTAGCATTTAAGAGAGGTGAAATTAAAGTCTATGTCCGTGAAAGTCCTCAAGTCACCCTAATGGGGCGTACCTTCGGCCCCTTTAATGACGAAAGAGTGACCCTCCCGACAGCCGTGGCCTTCTACCTCTTAAGATCTGGGTTAGCCGACCTAATTGAAGATCACGAAGCTTAAAACGCTGCAACCCCCTAAGCGGATAAGAGAATGTACCAGGAGCTGAAGGGGGCCTGGCGGCTCGAGCGCTCAAGCTTCAAGCTTCACCAGATGAGTCCTGACTTTTATCAAAAGCTTCGTACCTACTTAGACAAGTTTTCATCTGCCCTCGCATTGAAACGGGGCCTGTCTAAGAAGGTTGCCTTGATCGAGTTCGAAGTCATTAGGGCCCTAGCCCAGGACCTCTTTTCACTCAGGATAAGGAAGGCTTTGATGCAGGCCATAGAGGGCCACGACCCGCTTCCGTACTTGACTAAGGAGGAGGCTGAGGCCCTTGAGAAAGTCCTCAAAGCTTTAAATGAGGCTGAGGCCTCGCTCAGTGAGCTACTATTAGCTAGAGTGGAGCGTACTGAGCTAAGGTTAGTGAGGCTGTTAAGGGAAGTACCTGAGGATAAGGCCCCTGGCTTCGCACCTTTAAGCACGGAATCACTTGCCCTTTTGCCAGCCGACATAGCTGATAGGCTTATTAGCGAGGACTATGCAGTGGCTCTGGAGTAGCTCTCATAATAGCGTTAGTGTCCGGCTCGTGGGTGTTGGTAGTGAAGGTGCCAAAGGCGATTACGACATATTGCCCTAAGTGCAGGACACATACTGAGCACTCCGTATCTTTATACAAGGGAGGTAAGCGCAGGGCATTAGCTCAAGGAGAGCGAAGGTATGCTGCAAAAAAGAGGGGGTACGGCTCAAAGCGAAAGCCCGAGCAGAAGAGATTTGCCAAGGTAACTAAGAAGCAAGCCTTAAAACTAACATGCAAACAGTGCGGCTATACCTACCAGCGCAAGGGGATTAGGGCGAAGAAACTCGAAATAGTTGAGGTGGTTAAGAGGTGAGGACCTTTGTCAAAGTTTAGGGAGCTTATCCCAACTCCAAAGTCTCACTTCTTTCAGGTTCGCTGCCCTGAGTGTGGCAATGTACAAACAGTCTTTAGCCACGCGTCCACACAAGTTAAGTGCTTAATATGTAGTCGCGTGCTAGCGCGGCCTACTGGCGGCAAGGCCAAAATCGATGCAAAGATCATAAAGACGATGGGTTAAGGGGGGAGGCCTGTTTAGGAGGAGAAAGAGTCTTCCTGAAGTAGGCGAGCTGGTGGTAGCGACCGTTGCTGAGGTTTTTGATAAGGGAGCCTACGTGACTTTAGACGAGTACAACAATAAGAAAGGTTACGTTCCGCTCACAGAAGTGGCCTCTTCATGGTTTCACAATATAAGGGACTTCCTCAGAGAGCGGCAGAAGGTAGTACTCAAGGTAATTAAGGTAGACCCGGTAAAAGGGTACATCGACCTCTCTCTAAAGAGAGTATCTACTGTCGAGAAAGAGCAGAAGATGCTCGAGTGGAAGCGCGCGCAGCGCGCGGAGGCACTTCTGGGCCTTGCTGCTAAGAGGCTTGGCGCCTCGCTAAGCGAAGCCTATGAGAAGGTGGGGTGGAGGTTGGAGGATAGGTATGGCGAAATTTACGCTGGCTTAGAGGAGGTAGCGAGGAGAGGGGTAGAGGCATTGAGGGAGGCAGGGGTAGATGAGATGTGGGTTAACGTCGTCTATGAAGTAGCTAAGGAACACATAGAGCTTCCTTTAGTTAAGGTAATAGGGAGATTGGAGCTCCAAAGCACACATGCCAAGGGGGCTTTGCATATTAAGCAGAGCCTAATAAAGGCACTAGAGCTTGCTAAAAGTAAGGGGTACAACGTTAGAATTTATGTGGCTGGAGCGCCATTCTATAATATAGAAGCGGTCGCCGAAGACTATAAACAGGCTGAGCATATTTTAAAAGAAGTAGCTGACGTGGCATTGAAGGAGCTTAAATCTCTAGGTGGAGTTGGCAGTTTAACCGTCAAGCGGTGAGGAAGTTGAGATTACTAATGAAGTGTTCAGTGTGTGGGAGGTATACATTAAATAAAAGAGCTTGTCCCAATTGCGGAGGGGCGTTGAAGACCCCCTACCCTCCTCGCTTCTCTCCTGAAGATAGATATGGTAGATATCGTAGGCTCTTGAAGTTAAGCGCGCTCAGTCATAAATCACTTCATAGACCAACACGAATTGATTAGGCTCGCTGGCATATGCTAGCTTAAAGTGGCTAAGGGGCCTCACGTTGAAGGGGACGAGGTCCATCAATCTCCCTCGCTCATCCACGACGGCATCCTTTAGTATAAGACCCCTCCTCGATGCTAGTGGCTCTTCGTAATTATTGAAGATCATCCTATAAAGCACGGCTTCCTCGGCTTTCTTTCCGGCTGGGACATTTAGCTGCACAAATCCTTGTTCTGAGATGAAGGAGACATCCTTAAGATAGTCTCCAGGATCTAGGCCCGCGATCCTAGCCATCCAGTACGACTTAATGAAGTCGTCGCCGGCCATGTGTCCTAGTGACGCATAGAAATCAAGCTGTCCTAAGCGAGCGAAGGGCACTACGTAGCCAAAGACCACTACATGCGTCACTCCCATTTCCTTAAGGATGTTTAAGGCTGTCTCCTCGTCAGACAAGAATGCTCTGGCCACCTTGGCTATTTGAACGGTATCTATCGCTGCATTATCACATGTGCTAGCTCTCTCAGTTAAGACAGTTACATGGTACCCATAATCCCACCAGCAGGCCACCACGGCATTCTCGGGCAGATTGTCCCTCATCCAAGCCAATGTGTTTATCCAGTCCGGGATTATCTTATTTGTGGCAAAGTTTGATGTAAGTATCACTTGCGGCTGGCTCGCTCTAGTGACTAAGTTGAAGCTACTACTCATGATGGGGCCAGTTACTGGGGAAAGCAATGGAGTGAAGGTAATAATGAGTATTGCCAGCGATAGGGCAGCCCACTTTTTACTCAAACCTATGGATACTCTACGCCGACCCCTCCCCTCTGCCACAATCCTAGAGGCTAGCGATTTTACAATGCGCCCGAACCCTACGCCCGCCAGCACACAAAGCAGCGGGGCAAGCGGGACCAAGAGCCTGGCCATGGATGACGCACCATAGGATAACGTAAGCACTGCTAAGGCCATTAGTATGTCAACTTCGCCCCCCCTCTTAATGACGAAGTATAGCCCCACGAGAGATAACGGCAAGACCAGCTGGTGATCTAAGAAGAAATGGAGCCAAGTTATTGTTTGGTGTTCAGCCACTGACGCCACCAGCGGGCTCCTAATGGATGGAATTAAAACTGAGAGATACCTTTCAGGGGCCATCAAATAGCCCAAGGACCAAAGGACGATCAGTCCACTGGCTATAATGGATAATGCCACTACTACCGCCAAACTTCTTCCTAACCTACCCACCCTACTCAACAGTGAGGTGGTGGCTTTTATTGCAAATATGATGGCAATGGTAACTAATGGTAGGAAGCCGAGGCCCGATATTAAGAACCAGGGACCATACCTAGGAATTAGAGAGGCCAAGAAGAGGGCGATTGACACAGTTATCGAGTAAGCTGCGAGGAGTCTTTGGCTGAGGGACTTAGCATCACCGAATATGGAGTACATCAACATTGCTACAATTGCGTGTAGGGCTAAGAGATTAATGGCATAAGCCGCTGCGCCCCACGTGCTGGCCATGTATCCCAGGAAGAGCCCAGCTATAGTAGCATCGACGAAGGCCCTGTCTTTCTTTAAAGCCCTGATGTAGAATAGCAGTGCACATATAAAGGCAAGGATGCCTAAGCTTTCGTCATCAAAAAAACCAAATAGCGTCCTGCTTAAGTAGGCACCATCGAAGGTTAGGAATACTGCCGCATAAAGCCCGGCTGCCCTACCATCTATTTCCCTGCCTAAGCGATAAAGCACCACGACCGTCAAAGAGCCTAGAAAAGCGGGTAAGAGGGCACACGTGGCCATTAAGTCTATGCGCACCCCCAGGCTTGATATGAGCAAGTGAATGAAGGCAGCTGTAAATGCAAGGCCTGGAAGTGATGAGTATATTACGTTTCTACCATAGGGATACCAGAACTTAGGGTCATTAAGCCAATTGAACCATTCAGCAAAGCCACTCCACCCCCTATCAACAACGAACTTCGTCATCCAAAATTGGTAGTAGGGGTCGAACTCATCTAGCAAGTAGTAACCATACTTCAGCCTCATGAGCCTTAGGGCCAGACTGGCTGTAAAGACTATGCATAATACCGTAATCGTTAAGACCGTCTCCAGCCTCTGTACACCTATTAGGCGCTTGATGACGGCTGCCTTCAAGGCGTCCTGGTGCACCTTCCCTTTTCTCACGCCTCAATCCTTAATTTACCTAAAGTATTAAGCGCTTACTCTCCTTTCTGCGAATATTTAAAAAGCCTTCAAAGCAGATTTAAAGAGCCCCAATAGAGAGCACACTTATGAAGTGACCGTCCATGCGTGAGAGTTGCGTAGGACTGCTGCCCAAGCGCTTTGACCCTCGGAGCTATGAGAGGGAAGTGCTCGATTGGTGGTGGAACGAAGTATATCCCAAGGCAAAGAAGGAACGCGAAGGCGGGCCGAAGTTTTACTTTCTCGATGGACCTCCATATGTAACCAACCCCATACATGTAGGTACGGCGTGGAATAAGATCATCAAGGACTCTATCCTGAGGTACAAACGCATGAGGGGCTTCCTCGTTCGCGATCAGCCGGGCTATGATATGCATGGCTTGCCCATAGAGGTGATGGTAGAGCGAAGGCTGGGCCTGGCCTCAAAAAGGGAAATAGAGGAGAAGCTAGGGATAGCGCGCTTCGTAGAGGAATGCAGATCTTATGCCTTAGAGAACTTGGAGGTGTTGACTGAGCAGTTCAAAAACCTCGGCATTTGGATGGACTGGGCTAGGCCGTACAGGACCATAGATAATGAATACATCGAGTCCATCTGGCAAGTTGTAAAGAAGGCGTTTGAGCGAGGGCTGCTTGAGAGAGGAACTAGGGTGGTTCACTGGTGCCCACGCTGCAGCACGGTGCTAGCTGGCTATGAAGTCACTGAAGAATATAGAGACGTCGAGAGCCCCTCAATCTATGTCAAGTTCCCGCTTGAAGGTAGAAACCATGAGTACATACTGATTTGGACAACTACGCCGTGGACCTTACCTGCAAATGTGGCAGTCATGGTCAACCCCGATTTCAATTATGTGAAGGTCAGGGTGGGCGATGAATATTACATATTGGCTGAAGCAAGGTGCGAGCAGGTGCTCAATGAGGTCGGGTTGAAGTATGAGGTCGTTGAGAAGTTTCCTGGGCACAAGTTAAAGGGGCTTAGGTACATTCCTCCTCTGGCCGATGAAGTGCCTAAACAGCGTAAGCTCATGGAGGAGCGCAAGGCGCATATGGTAGTGCTTAGTAAAGAATACGTTACCTTAGCAGAGGGCACTGGCTGCGTCCATGTAGCCCCTGGGCATGGCGAGGAGGACTTCGAAGTTGGAGTGGCTAATGCCCTCCCTGTCCTATCGCCAGTGGACGAGAGAGGCATGTTTACTGAAGAAGCAGGTAAGTATGCTGGCAAGAGAGTCTTTGAGGCTAACGAAGAAATTATAGCTGACCTAATATCCAAGGGCCTCCTCCTTCACCGTGATGTTATAATCCACCGCTACCCCCACTGCTGGAGGTGTAAATCACCTCTGATCTTGAGGGCCTCCCTTCAGTGGTTCATTAGGGTCGCAGCAATCAAGGACGTCTTACTCAAGGAAAATGATAAGGTCAGGTGGGTCCCTGAGTGGGCTGGAAGGAGGTTCCGGAGCTGGCTTGAGGGGGCGAAGGACTGGGTAATATCGAGGCAGAGGTACTGGGGCGCGCCCTTGCCCATATGGGTGTGTCAAGAGTGTCGGAACTTTATTGTCATATCCTCAATTAAGGAACTGCGCAAGCTGGCGGTAACCCCCATTCCGGACCGCTTAGACCTCCACCGTCCCTGGATCGATGAAATTAAACTAAGGTGTAAATGTGGGGGGATGATGGCTCGGGTCCCGGACGTACTTGATGTGTGGATGGATTCAGGAGTAGCATCATGGGCTTGTTTAGGGTATCCCGGCACGGACGAGGAGTTCAATGAATGGTGGCCGGCGGACTTAGTCTTAGAGGGACATGACCAGACGAGGGGTTGGTTCTACACACTACTTGTTACTAGCGTGGTAGTCTTCAATAAGGCTCCCTACCGCAATGTATTGGTCCACGGCTTCTCCTTAGACGAACAAGGTAGGGCGATGCATAAGTCCTTAGGCAACATCATTTATCCCGAAGAAGTCATTGAGAAGTATGGTAGGGATGCATTACGCTGGTACGAGCTAGGGTGCACGACATGGGAAGATCTCCACTTCTCGATGAAGGACGTTGAGAAGTCCTTTAGAGAGCTAAATATCATTTGGAACACCCTCTACTTTGCTAGTCTCTACATGAACTTAGATGGCTTCAATCCTTTCCGAGTAAACATCGAAGACATCAAAGACTCCCTTGCAGTAGAGGATAGGTGGCTCTTGTCAAGGACTCAACGGACAATAGAGCGAGTAACTTCAGCCATGGAGAACTTGGCTATTCATGAAGCGGTTAGGGCGGCTGCTAGCTTCATACTCGATGATGTAAGTCGTTGGTATCTGAGGCTGGTTAGGAGGCGAACGTGGATCGACAAAGCTGACTTATCTAAGCTTGCCGCTTACTATACACTCTACCATGCATTATATGCCTTCGTCAGACTCGTCGCCCCCTTTATCCCCTTCCTCGCAGAGAAGGCCTATCAGCATATATTCAGACCCACTTCGCCCTCAATGCCAATAAGTGTTCACCTTTGTCCATGGCCAGAGCCTGACCCCTCACTAATTGACGAGCGTCTCGAACGCTTGATGAATTATGCTAGATCTCTCTTCGATGCCTCTAACAGCCTTAGACAAGCAGTAAAGATTAAGCTCAGGAGGCCCCTCAGAAGGGCCATCATCGTCTATAGAGATAGCGAGCTTAGAGACTGCGTTAAAGAGCTTCGCCACATCATACTTGAGCTGCTAAATGTAAAGGAAGTAGAGTTAATGACTGAAGAACCAAAGCATACTGAAGGACTAGTGAAGGCTGAAGTGAACGGCGGAACTCTATTGCTTGACTTAGGCGTTACTGAGGAGTTATTGGATGAGGGGCTAGCCAGAGAGGTCGTTAGGAGACTTCAAGAGATGCGCAAAGAACTTGACCTTCCCGTTGACGCCTATGTTGACGCCTACGTAGCGACCCCGGACCTCACCTCACTCAACAGACTCAAGAGGAAGGAGGATTACTTGAAGAGCGAAGTTAGGATCAGGTCTCTCGAATTACTGACGACTCCAAAACCGGGGGAGGGCTTCTACGTCAAGGAATGGAACGTAGATGGAATTAACTACAAAATAGGGGTTAAACTTGTTAGCTGAAGCTTAAGCTAAGAGAAGTTATAAGGAAGGGCGTTAAGGCGAGCTCAGCGAGCCGGGGTGTCCGAGTGGACCAAGGAGCTGGCCTTGAGTCCTAAGCAAGGGAGCCAGTGCTCCGTTTGGAGCGCGTGGGTTCGAATCCCACCCCCGGCGCACTTAATACCGCTCAACCTCTCCTTATATTAGCCTACTACATGTACTATTTGGCTGACGTTGGTTGCTCCGTTGCAAACCCAAACAACATTCTTGCATCAGCGACCCTTAGAAAGGTAGAAGAATCTTAGGCGCCGCGGCATCCTTATACTCGTCGGCTATCTTTGGGGTTCACGTCATTTCTGCCGGCTAGGTGTTCAGGCGCCGAAGTAGCGGTTGTAAATATTGTTAGCGCAATCGCGAACCTAGTGGTGAGTAATGCTTCGTCGTCTTCTCTATCGCCAAAACTGCTGCGGCTGGCTGCAATCATAATTAAATGTCTATACTTTCAGGCATGCTGAGCGAATTCGTGACTAATTTCTTTCATTTACCAGCGGTTTGCTCCTCTAACCATTTTGGATATCGACCTTTCCACAGTCATTCCCTCCATTTTCCTAAGAGGCTCTTCGACATCCATTTACATACCACCTTTCACTACCTCTTTTTGATCTTCTAAGCCTCCTCACTAAGGCATGCACCGCTATGTGAATGTTCTCGTCGAACTACCCCACATCTCCAAAGGCCCTCTTGGATGAAGGATTGAACCTCCTCGGAAGTCCAATTTTCCTCACTGAACCTCCTCAACTACCCCTGGCGTTGTGTAAACGCTTGATAGGCTTAGCGTAACTCAAGTGCCCCCTCACTACTTTCACAAAATAAAGTCTTCAACAACAAGCCTAGAGAATATGAACACGAGCTCTCAGTTCGCCTCAATACCAACAATCTCCAAAATAAGCAAATAAACATAGACCATCCAATTCTCAACTATGCACATATTTCAGCAAATTAGTGCGGGGGGTGGGATTTGAACCCACGAAGGCCTACGCCACAGGATACCCTCTCTCCGGCCTCGTGCTGGGAGATCTTAAGTCCTGCCCCTTTGTCCTGGCTCGGGAACCCCCGCGCCAAGCAGTCAGTGGGTAGGGCCTGAGATAATTTTTTCTTTGAAAGCCCCTCTTCTCCGCGGGTGCAACCCGTGAATCTTCAAACAATTTGGTGGGAGGATGGCACAGTCTTCTTAATCGACCAAAATAAGCTACCCAAAGAATTCGTCATTAAGCCCTGTAGGAGCGTAGAGGAGGTGGCTGAGGCAATCAAGTCCATGGCAATTAGGGGGGCTCCAGCTATCGGAGCTGCCGCAGCCTTGGGCTTGGCGCTTGCAGCTTACCATGCTCCACCCCAACAAGTAGTAGAACACTTAGAGAGGGCTGCTAGGCTGCTACTAAGCACTAGGCCCACTGCCAGAAACCTTCAATGGGCTATCGAGAGGGTGCTTCGAGCGGCAAAGCTTGCTAAAGAGGACGAGATTAGAGAAAGGGCTCTGGAGGAGGCTTTGAGGGTACTTAAGGAGGACGCTGAGGTCAATGAGAAGATAGGTAAAGTAGGGGTGGAGCTGCTCAAGGACGGCGACATAGTATTGACTCATTGTAATGCGGGGTCTCTAGCTACTGTTCGCTACGGGACCGCCCTGGCCCCCGTGAGGGAGGCTATCAAGAGGGGGCTGAGGGTAAGCGTGATAGCGACGGAGACTAGGCCAAAGCTCCAAGGGGCTAGGCTGACAGCCTTCGAATTAAAGGTAGAGGGCATACCAGTCAAAGTGATAACCGACGGGATGGTGGGCTACGTGATGAAAGAGGGTCTCGTAAATAAAGTCATCGTGGGGGCCGACCGTATATTGAGTGACGGGTCTGTAGTGAACAAGATCGGGACCCTAACCATAGCCATCGTGGCTGACTTCTTTAACGTGCCCTTCTACGTGGCTGCTCCAGTTTCCACCTTCGACTTAGAAAGCAGAGTCAGCGATGTGTATATTGAGCATCGTGGAAGGGAGGAGATAGCGTACATAGCTGGACAACAGATTCTTCCAAGCAACGTCGATGTTATGAACCCATCCTTTGACATCACTCCCCCCGACTTAATAGACATTTACATAACTGAGAGGGGGCTGCTTAAGCCCCCATTTAAGCTATAAGGGCCATCCATTAACTTCAGCGACCCCCCTATATTCGCTATCTAACCTCAATTGACCTACCTGAATGAAGCCAACCTCTCCCTCCACCGGCGTAATTATGTTGATCACACGCCCCTCATAGTCTATCTCTTCTATTAAACCCAGGCCGAGCATACGTTGAGATCTATCGAGGAGGCCTACAATTATACCTCGCTCAGCTCCGGGATACATAATCAGAACCTCCTTCTTCTTCAGCCTTTCCCTGAGTTGAGCCGCGAGCTCGTCAATCTGAGCTGATGGGGTTTTCTTGAGCACAATAAATATCGAATCAGCCCCCTCCTCTCCATAAGCTACCTGTTGCCCAACTACCTCCTCTACCTCCTTTAACCTCTCCTTGGTTAACTCGAAGCCAGTGGTGAATAGAGTATACATCAGCCCAACGTTATTTAGCGAAAACTTCCTAGCTCTGGCTTTAGAGAAGTATGCCTTAAAGGCCAGCTCCCTCTCAATCTTCTCGTCCTCCTTGCTTCTCAATCTCGCAAATGGCGGCACGGGCAACCTCAAAACCTCCGCCCCATGTGCCATTTCGTACGGCCTAGCTATGTGCTCCATTTCCGTCTCGCGCTGGATCAATATCAAGTGACTGGGCATGATGGAGGCCAATAGCCCTTGCTTCAGTAGACGCGCGGCCCTGCCTAAGGACCATCCATCAGTGTTTACTATCAGGGCATCTACCTTTAGCCTAGCGGCCTCCTCTAAAAGCGCCCTAACTCCAGCCACGACGCGTCCCTCAAGACCGACGGGGGAAATGGAGCCCACGAAGAATGAACTCACTAAGGTAGCTCTGTCTATACCTGTAACAAAATTCTCTATAAGCCCAAGCGCTATCGTAGTTGGGATGAAGATCTCTGCTTGGTCTAAGTCACAATCTAAGATCCCTACTCTAAATGACCCCTCCACGAACTTATTTGCTAGAAACGTGCAAAAGTGCGTCTTGCCACTGCCGGTGTCACCTAGTACAACTATCCTCTTCCAGCCGCTGGACCGAACCACTTTCTCAGCTGCTGAGTTCCACTCCCTCGGAATTGGAGAGGACGGCAGCTCTCTAATACCGGCCTCCACCCCTAGCTTAGCCTCGATGAGAGAATCCTCGATCACCTCGACTGGGAGGGTCTTTGACCTAGGTATGGTTAGCACGTCTCTCGGCCTTACCGGTTTATTTAGCACGCTCAGCAGGCCCTCGACTAGCTTAATTGAGACGGGCCCCTTTACCTCATAGTAAGTGTTCTTAGGGAGGTGCAACCTATTCATCTTCATCAATATACCTGCCCCCGCCTCAATTCCTTAAGGCTAAGTAAAATGCAGAGACCGCATCTCTGGGTGCTCTCTTAATGAATGGAGCCGGTAAGGAAGAACCCTCCTCGCTTACTAGCTTAACCTCAACGCCTCTTAGCTGTTCCTTTACTAATGATAGGACTCTATCTCTGTGCTCGGGGGAGCCGTCACCTACTTTAATAACGACTTTTTCAAAGAGCCCGGTCTTCACGACCTCTTTTATCTCTCTCACTACCCTCTCTGCCTCACGGTGTACACTTAAGCCCAAGATAATGGAATCTGCTATGAAAGCTAAACCGTAGCTGCGCCCTGGGTCTACGCCTATAAGGAGCTCCTTAAACTTCGCCCTCCCTTGAAGGGCGAGGGTCACCTTAGCTATCGTGGAGGCCCTACATGCCTCTGCCTCAACTACCTTTACCCCCTCCAGCCCCTTAAACTTCTCAGCCTCCTCCCTAGTCGTCACTATGACATCTACCGCATTTAAGCATGGATCGTCTGGCTCTAGGAGATTGAAAGGAATGTTAGCCTCTCTAAGGGCTTCTGAGATAGCCAAGCAGTCTGCTATATTTGAAGCGCACACGGCTAAGCGCTTAGACATTCCATCACCTAAGGTCTAGCTAGCACTTAAATATGGGGTATATCAAGATGTTGGTGGTTCAACATCTCGGCTATGTACAAACTTATGTCAATAGAGCTACCGAGTAGAGGGATTGTGCTGCTTTACGGCAGTGGTGGAGCTGGCAAAACCACTTTAGCCACGCACCTCATTAAGGATGTGGCTAAGCGTGGAGAAAGGTGCTTATACGCCTATAGCGGCAAGCTTAGCCCCCTCCTCGTTAGGGAGCTATTCGAGGCCGTTCCCCCCATATCTCTATTTAAGTTGAGAAATTACGAAGAGCAGCACCTGCTAGTAAGGAGCCTATATAGGTGTAAGGGGGCTGGACATAAGCTCTTAGTCTTTGATACCTTTACTGAGCTTTACAGGGTCTTCATTGCGGAGTCCTCTGACCCCCTTAGAGCAGGCAAGATGCTGAATCAACAACTCGCAATGCTAGCCGATTTAGCTAGCAAAGAAGCTTTAGTGTTCCTAACTAGCAGAGTTAGGAGCCTAAACGATGACTTAGAACCAGAAGCCTCTAGCCTAATTAGCTACTGGGCAGATATGGTGTTGAGGCTCGATAAACTCGGAAAGCCTGGGTGGAGGAGGCTAGTTGTGGAGAAGGCTAAGGCCCCCGCCGCATCAAAGCTTGAAGGCCTCGTAATTGAAGTATCTCCGTGGAGTAGGGTGGCATGAACTTCCTCGATGCAGCAGCCTCGGCCCTCCTTTTCATCGCTCCTGCTTACGTAGCTAACGCAGCCCCCCTCCTCTTCCTGTCGCTGTTCAGGGTTAGGCACCCAATTGACTTTGGGCTGACTCTACCTGATGGAACTAGGCTTTTTGGAGATAGCAAAAGCTGGGAGGGATTGTTAGCTGGCATCGCGACGGGCACGGCTGTGGGGCTCATTTTAGGCGACTTCCTAAGGGGTCTAATTTTAAGTACGGGGTCCATGCTGGGCGACTTGGCTGCCTCATTTGCCAAAAGGAGACTAGGACTAATGCCGGGCCAACCGCTGCCTCTTGTAGATCAGCTTGACTTTTTGGCCGGGGCGTTGTCCTTGGGAGCCCTCCTTGGCTATACTTTAAGTTTCCATGAGATAGTCTTATTAATCTCGATTACGCCCCCCATTCACCTCGCAAGTAATGTTGTAGCTTACTACCTGGGGCTTAAGGATAGGCCCTACTGATCTTAATAAAGAAGCGAAAATATTCTGTGTACGAGCCATCCGAGGCAGATAGAGCCACCTAACAATAGGAGCAGCCCAACGATTGTTATCGTAAGCGCGTCCTTACTCTCACGCGGCTTAGAAGCGCTTTCGTACAATAATATGAGCCCGCCGGCTATTGAAATTAAGGAGAATGACACAAAGAAGGCCTCATTGAAGGTCTGGTGCGACAACGGGCTTAGCCCTATTTCAAAGGCAAAGAGCTTTCCCAAGGCGGAGACCTGAGCGGAAACCCTCGAAACCCTCTCCCACTCAAAGAGGCAGAAGAAAATGCCCCCAAAGATGGAGGCAGCTAGTAGCATGGCCATTATTGCTATCGCTTGGCCGAAAATGCCCCTCAGACTCCTTAGGCGCCTCTTAAAGTATGCCATCTTACCCTTAAGCCCCCCGCATCGCTCTCGTCAGTCCTATTAATGCTTTACGAGAGATAAAAAATAACTAAGCCCCCCTAAGTAGTCCCAAGGGCTGAGTTGGAGATAGTGAAGTGTAGTCGATGCGGATACGTGCTTCATGAAGGGGTAGAATTAGTGACCCCTAAGGACGTAGTTAGGAAGTACAATGGGAAGTGCCCCAACTGCTCTAGCCAACTTAACGTTAAGGGGGTTAAGATCCAGGTGAAGGGCGCTTAAGGAATTCGATCTAAACAAGCTCTATTTCTATATGCATAGTTTCGGGCATCCTAATTCTCATTAACGACCTGAGGGTCCTTTCTTCGGCATCAATATCAATGATTCTCTTATGAATCCTGAGCTCATAGTGGTCAAAAGTATGTGTCCCCTCACCCGAGGGAGCCTTTCTCACTGGGACCACAAGCCTCTTAGTAGGTAGAGGTATGGGTCCCCTTACGCGGACCCCCGTCTTTTTAGCTATATTAACTATTTCAGTACACACTTCTTGGAGGTCCTTGAGATTCGGACTCGACACCCTTATCCTGGCCCTCTTCACCATCTCTCTCAGCCCAGTCTTTGCGGCATTACTGCTGTTATCCTAAGAGTTGAAGGAAAAAAGCTCATTTCTCCAATTTCAAGGGAGTTACGTCGATTACTACTCCAGCGGCAATGGTTCTGCCCATGTCCCTTATTGCGAACCTACCTAACGCCGGAAACTCGGAGTACTTCTCAACTACGGTAGGCCTAATGGGCTTAAACCTCACTACGGCACTGTCTCCTTGCTTAATGAAGCTGGGCTTCTCCTCTACAACACTGCCAGTCCTAGGGTCAATTTTTTGCAATATTTCATCGAACCTACAGGCTACAGTGGCAGTGTGAATATGTAGTACTGGCGTGTACCCTACAGCTATGGAAGTCGGGTGATAGATCACGAAAATCCTCCCTATGAACTCCTGAGTCACGGTAGGGGGCTTATCTGGCGGTCCAGCTACGTCCCCTCTCCTAATGTCTGTCCTAGCTAGTCCCTTGACGTTGAAGCCTATATTGTCGCCAGGCTCAGCCCTCTCAATCCTAACGTGGTGAGTCTCTATGGACTTAACTTCCCCCCTCTTATTGGATGGCATAAATACGACTACATCGCCTACCTTAAGCACTCCCGTCTCTACCCTGCCCACCGGCACGGTGCCCACACCAGTAATAGAGTATACGTCTTGAACTGGCAGTCTTAGGGGCTTGTCGATTGGCTTAGGAGGGGGCTCAAAGGCGTCTAAAGCGTCTACTAAGGTTGGGCCCTTGTACCACGGCGTGTTCTTGCTCCTCTCGATAAGATTGTCTCCATACCACGCTGAGACCGGAACTACATTTATCTTAGATATATCATAACCAATGGTTCTAAGCAGCTTTAGCACGCCATCCCTAACCTCTTTAAACCTTTCTTCGCTCCAGTTGACGGTTGGGTCGTCCATCTTATTAATAGCAACAACTAGTTGATTGATGCCCATCGTCTTAGCTAGGAAGGCGTGCTCGCGAGTTTGCCCGGCGGGCCCGACGCCAGCCTCATACTCTCCACGCTTAGCTGAGACAACTAAAATGGCACAGTCCGCTTGAGAGGCCCCCGTGATCATATTCTTAACAAAGTCCCTATGCCCTGGACAGTCGATTAGCGTGAAGAAGTTCTTCTTCGTCTCAAACTTGAAGAACGAGAGGTCTATGGTCATGTCTCTCTCCCTCTCCTCCTTATATGTATCGAGAATCCATGCATACTTGGCAAACTCCTTACCGCTCTTCTTAGCAAGCTCCTCAAGCTCCTTCAGCTTCCTGTCATCCACATGTCCAGTTAGTAGTAGCAAGTGTCCAGTTAGCGTTGACTTGCCGTGGTCTACGTGACCTATAACTACTAAGTTTAGGTGTGGCTTCGTTGACAAGGCTGCCTACACCTCTTACCTCCCCCAGCCTTTCGAAACTCCTTATTAAAGCTTCACCTTTTTAATTTATAGGTTAGCGTGAGGCCATGGCTATTCTCTCCACCTCTTCCTTACGGCTTATGGCATGGCTCTTCGGATTCCCCTCGGCAGCCAGGATTATCTCTTCAGCAAGACACTCTTCAATGCTCCGTGGATTATTGAATGCAGCCAGTCTAGCACCCTCCGCAAGCCACCTTAAAGCTAAATCTACTCGCCGCTGAGGGGACACATCGACCGACTGATGGTAAACAATCCCTCCATAGGCTATGCGGGTGGTTTCTTCCCTAGGCGCTGCCCTCTCTATCGCTTCTACTAAGACCTGGACGGGGTTTCTCCTGGTCCTCAGGTATATTATTTCAAAAGCATTCTTCACAATACTCATGGCTAGAAGTTTCTTCCCTTGATTCTTCCCAGGCCTCATTAAGTGGTTTACAAGCCTTTCAACGATAGGGACCTCTTCCTTTCCAAACCTCTTCCGCTCATGCCTGCCCTCGGTATGAGGTACTAATATTGGCCTTAGGTTTATGTACCTCTTGAGACCGGGGTCCTTGACTTCAATGCCCTCCATTGACCACTTGCCGAACAATTTAATTTCCTCCTTAGACACATAACCTACCTCAGCGGCTTAGTTTTCTTGCCTAGCATGAGGGCTTTGAGGGACACTCCGTTAACCATTACCACCTTAAATCTTACTCCTGGCAGGTCACCATATGCCTTCCCTTGAGGACCCCCGATGCGCTCAATTATCACTTCATCGTGTTCGTCTATGAAGTTTAATGCTCCATCTCCAGGGACGAAGGCCGTCACCTGCTTTCCGTTCTTGATTAACTGAACTCTGACACATTTTCTAACTGCTGAGTTAGGTTGCCTGCTCTCGATCCCCACCTTCTCTAAAACTATACCCCTGGCCATGGGGGCGCCTTCGAGAGGGTCTGTCTTGACGTCTAGCATAAGCATTCTACGCTTATAGTCGCGCTGGCTCCACCTGAACTTCTTACGCTTAATCATTAGCTTTCTCGCAGCAAACAGCCCCCTTGGGGATTTACCCATGGCTCCTACCTTACCCAGGCCCTAGCTTCTAAGGATAAATGCGTTTCCATCTTTAGCTGATGATTACATTGTCAATGTCAAAGTACCTCTTCGCCAGTATCCTGGCCCTTGCTATTCTACCACCATCTTTACCTATGGCTATCTTCTTCTCATTCGGGCTGACCGTCACGAAGGCTATGCTCTTCTTATCTGGTGACTTAACTATCTTGACGGCATGCACCTTGGCTGGGAGCAGACTATTCCTTATTAGCGCCTCCGGCTCATCGGCATACTCAACCACTTCAACGTTCTTTCCGAGCAATTTAGACAGCCTTTTAACATTACTGCCATTCTTACCTATGGCTAACCCCATCTGCCCCTCCTTAACTACGAACAAAATCCTGCCCCCCTCATTATCTATGATGCAATCCTTTGCCTGAGCTCCTGTCACGGATTCGAAGAGACTTAAGTAACGCAACTCATCGCTAAATAGCTTGATTTGAGGCACTCAGTCACCACCCTCTACTATTTTCAATATGCCTGAGTCCCCCTCGTCTAGGACTGTTAACGCTGCAACCATAAAGCTTTTGCCACAAGCGGCTCCCAGCTCCCAGCTACTAAGTGAAGACGTATATGTCGGAATGTTGGACAGCCTCGCATAGTACGTTATTAATCTCCTTACGTCATCAGGACAGTTTTGAGCTAGAATTACGAGCTTCCCCCGGCCGTGAGCCACCGCCTTCATGGTCTCCTTACTGCCCACTAAAACCTTCCCTGTCTTAATAGCTATGCGCAGCTCACTCTCTATATTTATCATCCTTCCTCCTCCCGGCGCTCCATATGCAGTTCAACCATACCGCTACCCAATGGTATTATTTGACCAACTATAACATTCTCAGCGACCCCCCTCAACGTGTCAACCTCCCCCCTTATTCCAGCTTCTAGCAGCTGTTTAGTCGTCACTTCAAAAGCGGCCCTAGCTAGAACGCTGCTCTTCTCGCCGCTGACCCCATGCCGTCCAATCTGCCTCACCTTGCCAGTGGCAGTCATTAAGTCAGCAACAAGCATTATGTGCCTAACATCTACATCTAGACCTTGCTCCTCCAATACTTTCATGGCCTCATTGATGATGGCATTTCTGGCGGCCTCTATGCCAAGGACTGCGGCTACCTCGTGGATATTATTAGTGAAGACCCTGGTGTGATCTATTTCTGGTATTTCTTCAGCCTTCTTCAGTATGCCAGCTAGGTTAGAGCCCTCGAAGTATAGTACCCACTCATCTCCTTCCTTCTTTATGACTGGTCTCTTTAGCCCCTTGACCCCCTTAAGCTTAAGATTCAGAATCTTTTGTCTAAGCTTATTGAACTTGTTTAAGTCAAGCGGAGCTTGAGGCTTAACCGTAATTAAGTTCCCTTTGACCTCTACTATGCCAATCTTATATTTCTCGATGGACTTGGCTACATAGTCTGGCGTCAGTCCCCTATCTTGAAGCATCTCTATATCCAGCTCTATAGTTATATATTGAGAGATTAGGTCGTAATCAATGGACTTAGCGACGTTTTCTACCGTTGTCTGGACGAGCTCCCTGGCTATTTCACTAGCTCTCTCTCTGTTGTACTTAGCGTCACCCCTTAAATGAACGACAGTTATTGGAGTTGAGGGTGTTCGCCTAGCGTCAAGTATCTCTATGAGCCTAGGGAGACCTAAGGTCACATTTAGCTCCCTAACGCCTGCGTAGTGGAACGTCCTTAAGGTCATCTGAGTTCCGGGCTCTCCTATCGATTGGGCACTGCACACCCCTACCGCCTCACCAGGCTCTATGAGGGCGTTCTCGTAAGCGTTAATTACCTCTTCGATGATCGTCTTAAACTCCTTCTTAGTCAGCCGAAGCCTCCTTAACCTCTCCTTCACTTCCTCAATTAACGATGGTGGGAGGGTCGCCTCCTCTTCAAGCTTTTTAAGCTCGTCTTCGATCTCTCCCCACGTCATCTCTACGTCTTCGTTACCTGCCATTCCACCACCGCCTTTAGTCCAAGGACCTTCTCAATAACCTTATCTACGTTAACCGACTTTCCATGGTCGCTCTTCGAGGGATCCACACCGTCCTCGCCATATTTAAACTGGATGATCCTACCTGTTGCGTCTCTGACTGTTTGATCATAGTCTACATGTAGATCTAGGAGGGCGTTGATCAGCCTACGTTGCATGTAACCGCTTTGAGAGGTACGTACTGCGGTGTCCACAAGCCCCTCCCTCCCCCCCATGGCGTGGAAGAAGAACTCAGCGGGGGAAAGCCCCTCCTTATAGCTGCTTGCTACAAAGCCCCTCGACTTGGGCCCCACGTCCCATGGCTTAAATAACGCGAGGGTGCGGCCCACGTATCCCCTGTGAATTCTCTCGCCCCTCACCGTCTGCTGGCCCACGCAGGCTACTAGCTGCGTCAAATTTAGGAGCGAACCTCTAGAACCGGCTTTAGCCATAATCAATGTATGGCTAGAGGGGCTCAAGTACCTAGAGGCTATTTCGCCAGCTTTGTCCCTAGCCTCAGCTAAGATCTCATGTATCTTCATTTCTAGCGTCTCCTCGAGAGTCTGTCCTGGCAGCGGCTCAAGCTCTCCTCGCTGGTAGGCCTCAATGACCTTGAATACCTCCCGCTCCTCCCTCTCTAAGAGACTCCTTATCCTAAGCTTAGCCTCTACAGGCACCTCCTCATCACTAAGCCCGGTTGTGAACCCCCATCGATTTATGAAAGAGAGGAAGAGTCTGAAGGAGTTGTCTATGAAGTCCCTGCCTGCCTCTATGCCGTGGTCTTTTATAACGCGATGGAGAAGGCTCTCTGGCTGCTGTGCACCTATGGACTTTTTGTCGATGACTCCCATAAGCAGCTCCCCATCGATGACTAAAACGAAGGAGTCATAGGGGCAGTCCTCCTTAGTGCATTTATCGCACTTGACGCAAGCATTGGCCTTTAAAGCGCAATTGAGCCCCTTAGGCAACATTAAGCTAACCAACTGCTTCCCCGTCCAGAACGGGCCTGGCTTAATGATCGCTGGCTCTGGTAGAGGCCCCTCATACCTAGCCTCAAAGAGTAACTCCTGAACCTCCTCCTTGGTTAAGAGGGTAGCTTTATTAGTCAATAGGTAGGCTCCTGATATGTAGTCCTGAATGCCACCTATTATTGGACCTCCATATCTAGGCGAAAGCATTTGCTCCTGGACAAGCATCAAAATTAAGGCCTCAGACCTGGCCTCCTCACTTTGGGGTACATGCAGATTCATCTCATCTCCATCAAAGTCAGCATTATAAGGAGGGCAGACAGAGGGATTGAGCCTAAAGGTCTTATAGGGAAGCACCCTCACTTTATGAGCCATTATTGACATACGGTGGAGGGAGGGCTGCCTATTAAACAACACTATGTCTCCGTCCCTTATGTGCCTCTCTACGATATACCCAGGCCCCAGCGCCTCTGCTAAGAGGCTCCTGTCTCTAACATAACGCAGGTCTATGCGCCTGCCATCCGGCCTAATTACATAGTTAGCTCCTGGGTGCTGGTGGGGGCCTCTGATGACCAACTCCTTCATCTTCTTTAAGTTCCACTCCGTAACCCTCTCTGGGATGGTAAGAATCTTAGCCACCTCTACGGGCACGCCGACCTCATTGATGCCGAGGCTAGGGTCGGGAGAGATCACCGTCCTGGCTGAAAAATCAACGCGCTTGCCCGATAGGCTGCTTCTAAAGCGCCCCTCCTTTCCCCTTAGACGTTGTGCCAGCGTCCTCAGCGCTCGTCCGGACTTATGTCTAGCCGGTGGTATGCCAGAGACCTCATTATCAAAATACGTGGTCACATGATATTGGAGCAAGTCCCAGAGCTCCTCAATAATGGCCATTGGAGCCCCGAGCTCAAGCTGCTCCTTGAGCTTCTCGTTAATCCTGACGATGTCAACCAACTTATGAGTTAAGTCGTCCTCTGACCTGATCCCTGACTCTAAGGTTATCGATGGCCTAACGGCGACCGGAGGTATTGGTAGCACGGTCAGTACGCACCATTCTGGCCTGGCCACCTTAGGATTAAATCCTAAAAGCTCACAGTCTTCATCCGGTATAAGCTCTAACCGGGCCCTTATCTCAACTGGGAGGAGGCGGCGCTCACCCTCCTTAGTCCTCTCATAAAATGTCGTCGGCTTTTCTAACTTAATTTTTCCCTTTTGGGCATGGCAGAAGGGACACTCCATGGTTTTCATTGCACGCTTAAATAGCCTATTCGCCACCCGTTGTTTTATTAACTCCCATAACCTAGGCTTCTTTTCACGAAGCTCCCTATACTTACGAAAGTCCTCTGGCTGAATGGAGACTCTGCCACACTTAGGACAGGTGGCTTGCAACAGTTGCTGAATAAATTTAGCAAAGCCTATGTGTATTACCGGCCTGGCAAGTTCTATGTGGCCAAAGTGCCCTACGCACTCACCTACTCCACTACCACAGGTTTGACAACGCTGGCCCGGCTCAATGGTTCCAAGCCTTCGGCTAACTAACCCAGTATCAATGGGAGTTCCATCCTCATCATAAGTATCAGGGGTTATCACCTGCATGACAGAAAGCTTCCTTATCTCATCTGGAGAGAGCAGTCCGAACCGGATTTCCTTAATCTTCTTTAGTGTAAGTTGAGCTTGAGTTGCGCTCAAGTATGTACCCTCTAAAACTGCATGCCTGAGGCCTCTTAGAGGAGCTTCAGAGGGCTTTTAAGTTTATCTTTAGAGATCTTAATATGAGAAATTCAAGTCAGCTTTATCCTTGGCGCAATGCCTAGGCTCATCAACTCCTGTAGAAGGAGCTTGAAGGCATAGGACATGGCCACTGGCGAAATTACTGCTTTGTCTTTACATACCGTGCAGCGGTAGGTATCTGAGTTTCTATCGTAATAGGCTAAGAAGCCGCAGTTTTCACAAACATAAACCACAAAGCGATCGGACTCATCCAGCAGCCTCTCCTTGAGCAAGCTAGCGGCTCCGTGAGCTATCAAGCAGTCCCTCTCCATCTCACCAAACCTGAGCCCCCCCTCTCTCGCCCTCCCTTCGGTAGGCTGCCTAGTTAGTATTTGGACCGGGCCCCTAGCGCGTGCGTGCATCTTGTCAGCAACCATGTGATGAAGCTTTTGGTAATATACAGGGCCTATGAAGATCTGCGCCCTATACATCCTCCCTTTAATGCCATCATACATGACCTCATATCCCGAGGGCTTAAACCCGAGCCTCCTTAGAGCCTCCTTAAGGTCTACTTCCTCCTCGTTATTGAAGGCACTGCCATCCACGAACCTTCCTTCGAGCGCGGCCACCTTTCCAGCAAGGCTTTCTATGAGCTGCCCAACGGTCATCCTAGAAGGGAAGGCGTGTGGATTAATAATTAGGTCCGGGACGATACCTTGCTCAGTGAAGGGCATATCTTCTTGAGACACCAGCAAGCCAACCACCCCCTTCTGTCCATGTCTAGATGCAAATTTGTCTCCAAGTTCGGGGATGCGCTCATCTCTAACCCTTACCTTAACGAGCTTGTTCCCGTCAATGGTCTCAGTTAACATTACTGCATCTACTATACCCAATTCCCCGTGCCTGATGTCTATTGAGGTCTCGCGCCTAGCCGTCTCTGACGTCTCGAACTCCTTATACTCCTCAAGGAAGCGAGGCGGACTCGTCCTCCCTATTATAACATCTCCTCCCTTGACTAAGGACTCAGGCTCGGCTATGCCGTCCTCACCTAGATTCCTGTATGCTTCCTCAGCTCGATACCCCCTCGCATCTGGGGTAGGCACCTCAATCCTATCTTCCTGCCCTCCTGGATACTTGCGCTCCTCAGCTTCGTACGTCCTAAAGAATGTGGACCTCCCTAGCCCACGCTCCACTGAAGACTTGTTGATTACTAACGCATCCTCTATGTTGTAGCCGGCATAGGAGAGCACCGCGACTATGAAGTTCTGGCCAGCAGCTCTCTCGTTATAGCCTATGAGCGACAGCGACCTCGTTTGCACTAACGGCTTTTGAGGGTAATGGAGTAAGTGGCTGCGTGAGTCCATACGTAAGAGAAGGTTAGCTGCAGGAAAACCTAATGCCTGCTTGGCCATGGCTGCCTCGTAGGAGTTGCGAGGCGACTGATTATGTTCAGCATAGGGTATGAGGGAGGCAGATATGCCTAATATTGATGCAGGGATTATCTCGAGATGCGTATGGTCTTGGGTTATCTCCTCCGGACTTAAGGCTATGTAGGCATTCTCTTCTTCAGCAGCGTCTAAGTACTCTATTATCCCTGCCTTGACTAAATGGAGGAACGCGATTTTTCCAGCCTTAAGTTTCTCTACATGCTCTGGCCTAAGCAGAGGCTTACCGTCCTTAACTACAATTAATGGTCTACAGACCCTGCCCGCGTCGCAATTTACATATACTTCATTGATACGGCCAACTTTAATGTGTGCCACATTCACTTCAAAGCTTAGCTTCCCGCCTCTCCGCCTCTCCCTAAGCTCGTTGACTAAAAGTTCTGGGTACTCATGATAACCTATGAGCCTCCCATTTAGAAATACCTTAGCCCCAGCGGGCGGCCTCTCCTCGGCCCTTATCTTCTCCATCGGTTTTGTGCCCAGACTGTAAAGTAAGACCTTTACGTCGTTTTCATTTACACCTACTGAGATCCTTGCCATCAAGGCTAGGTTTTTGACGAGGCCGCAATTAGGACCTTCAGGCGTCTCATTCGGGCACATCCTGCCCCACTGCGTCGAATGTAGGTCCCTGGCCTCGAAGTGAGGTTGGCTGCGACTAAGCGGCGAAATGACGCGCCTCATGTGGCTGAGTGAGGAAATGAAATTAGTCCTATCTAAGAGTTGACTTACTCCCACCTTCCCTCCGACCCAATTGCCAGTAGCAAGTGCATGACGTAATCTCTCCGTTATTACGTCCGCCCTAACCAGAGTCTCGACATGTATACCCAGCCCTCTATCTTTGAGCCTCTCAAGTTGGTATTGAAGATCGCGACAAAGGTTCCTGAACGCCACTCTAAAGAGGCTGGCTAGGAGATCCCCCGCCAGCCTAAGCCTCTTATTAGCATAGTGATCCTTATCATCAGGCCCTCGTCTACCTAAAACCAGCTCTAAGAGCTTCTCTGCCATCTGCCCTAAGAAATACGCCTTCTTTAACCTATCTTCTGGCCTATTGCCTAAGTGCGGGAGGAAGTACTTATCTAATATCATGCATGCTCTTTCAATTCTACGCTCCCTCGGCTGCCCAAAGACCATTTTGCTACCTACGTAGTCCAAGGCATCCTCTACGGTGATTATCGAAGAGGCCGCCTCAAGCGATGGCAGCAGTTCCTGCTGGATTTCGGGGTCCAGAGATACTGCCTTCACGACCTCCCTATCTGTCTCGAGGCCAAGGGCCCTCATCATTATAACTAACGGAATTCTTCCGGCTACGGCTGGAAATGAAACGTGGAGGGTCCCGTCTCTAAGCCTCTCTACTACAGTTGGCATTCTAAAGCCAGCAGCTGCCGATAACACCTTGGCTACGTATGGAGCTGGCGAGGGCCCCTCTTGAACATCAACTAACACGTGGTTAGTGGCTAGGTCTTCCTGGGCGACTAAGACCCTTTCAGACCCATTAATAATGAAGTAGCCCCCGGGGTCCTTTGGATCCTCACCAAGGGCTATGAGCTCCTCCTCACTCTTCCTTGAAAGCGGGCAGAGGACGGATTTGACCATGATGGGGAAGTAGCCAATGAAAACTTCTACAGGAGGTCCCTCAATACCGCCAGCCGATACTTTGACCGTCAGCTTTAACGACTTGGCATAAGTCATATTCCTTAGCCTGGCCTCCATGGGCGTGACTGGATTGTGTTCCTTTCTCTCAGAGCCGTCAGCCTCACGTGCATACGGCTCAGTGATGCTTATCTTAAGGAACTTGACCTTGACGTCGCCCGCTGCCACCTCCTTCTGCTCTTCTACAATGCGCTGGATGGTGTTAGTCACAAAATCATTGTATGAGTCTAAGTGTTGTCTAACCAGGCCATGCTCCTTAATGAAAGCCTCGACGAGCGCCCATCGGTCTTCTATGCTAAGCAAGTAGACCCCCTCATGGTACTACAAACCTATAGGCTATTGAGATGCCAGCAGTTTTACTCCGCCTAGTTATCTTTACTATATCTCCTGGCTTAGCTCCTATGATCCTCGCAACGGGGTCGTTACTCCTGATCCACGGAAGCATCTCTGGTTTAACGCCTAGCCTCCTTAATAGTTCACGAGCTTCCTCTGGCGGTAGGACTTCATGTTTAGGAACAAGCTCATGTTCAAGTATCTTTACCATTCTCTCCGTCTCAGGCTCCTTTGCCGTCTTATTAATACCCATTCCAGGCATGTTGAAGGAGGGGGCCCTCTTAAAAGTTTATTTATTAGCTATCTTCGCTTTGAGGAAAACGGGCCCGGCGGGATTTGAACCCGCGACCACTCGGTCCCTCCCTTTCTCTAGTTAAGAGCCGAGCGCTCTACCGTGCTAAGCTACGGGCCCGGGAGTACCTCTCGCTAAGGGAAGCTTAAATCACTTCCCCTTCTAGAGGCCTAGCCACCCTCACATCCACTACTACTTCCCACCTCTTAGGCGACACTTGCCTAACTTGGCCTTTGTATACTACCTTAACCTCCCCCCACTGCTTAGAGAGACGCTCACGGACCTTCGCCTCCACCTCTTCGGTCGAGTCAGCAAATGAGTATACGTGGATTATCCCCCCTGAACTCTTTAGTGAAAGGCTACCAGCATCTAAGAAGTCGATAGCTTCTGAAGGATGGTGCATTATTACTCTGTCGACCCTCCTCCTAAGCACCCTCTCTGCGACTTCTCTGGCATCTCCATGGATTACGTGAACTCTGTCTTCAACCCTATTAGCCTTAACATTCTCACGCAGAAGCTCTACAGCCCTTGGATTCAAGTCAATGGCGTAGACCTTGGCCTCCTTAAGCTTAGCTATTTGAATGGCAAACGGCCCAACGCCTGCAAAGAGGTCTGCAACTACCTCTCGGCCCTCCACCTGCTTAACTATCCTTAACCTCTCAGCAGATAGCCTCGGGCTGAAGTATACCGAAGACAGGTCCACTTTAAATAAGCAGCCATTTTCCCTATGGATGGTTACTGGGTTATCAATGCCGGCAAGCAGCTTAAGTGGCCTGAGCCTAAAGACGCCCTTAGTGCGTTCCATCTTAGCATACACAGTTTTAACTCTGGGGTGGACGGCCATTATCCCTTTAGCTATGAGCTCCCCCTCCTCAATGAGCTCAGAAGGTAGCTCGATAAGCGCCACATCACCAATTATATCGAAAGACTTAGGGAGGCAGGCCAGCTTATATGGAGGCAGCTTGTCCTGAAGAGCCTCTATTAGGTCCCTCGGCCTTGAGCGGAGCCTTTTAAACCTCCACTTAACGACTTCCACTCCAAACTCATCCTTAATGGCCGAGGCCTCAGCTAACGGCTTCAGAGGTAGTAGTAAGAAATCTCCGTCGCGCTCAATGCGCAACTCTCTGTCAAGGAGCCCCCTTAGTGACAGGAGACGTCTTACTCCCTCGCCCATTATTAAGGGCACCTTAACCGCGCACCTCTCCACCTCTACGTCTCCGTTAGTGAGTGGTGGCTCCACCTCTCCAGGACCCTCCTTCGTCCTCGGTACGTGCTCTTGTTGCAAAGTTATTTTAGTACCTAAATAAATTAGTATTAACAAAATGTACTAATGTTTATAGCTTAAGGCTCTCTTCCAACATGGCGTTTTAAGCGCCCAAGCCGCTTAGGGCGCACTCCGCCACTCTTAATAATCCCGGTATGAGGGCTCGCGCTCTCTTCTCACGGCATCATCATCATCATCATCATCATCATCATCATCAGTATGTAAGATGGCGTTACTCATGTGTTGCTTTTACTATTAACTTCGCTCTTTCAGGAATTGCCGAGCTTCAGTCGATGTTGATAGAATCACATCCAGCGTTTGTGGCTCGCGAAAGCCCTACTCTTACAACGCAAGGAGCGGCATTAACTTTAGTTTCTTAGTATTCACTCCAGACCCTCTCCGGAAAGCCGTACCGTCCCCTCAGGGGAACGAAGACACACCCGCCCAGCGATTTATAAGACACCCTACCATCAAGGCTCTTTTCCACAAGAACTAGGTCTTGATAAAATCCAGGGCTTCCAATGGGTATAACTATCCTTCCCCCCGGCTTGAGCTGCTCAACAAGAGGACTTGGAACGTCTGGCGAGGCCGCAGTCACTATTATTGCGTCATATGGCTTAGCGGGCTCGTAGCCCAGGCTCCCATCTCCATGGATTACCGTGACCCTGTCTAAATAACCCAGCCTTCTTAAGTTGGCCTCAGCCATTTGCGCGAGCTCCTTAATTATCTCTATGGTATAGACATGGCCCTTGACCTCACTATCTTCAGGGGCTACAACCTCAGCATAGACAGCCGCCATATATCCACAGCCGCTGCCCACCTCTAGTACCTTAAAGCCAGGCTTAAGTTCGGCAGCCTCTATTAGCCAAGCAGTCATGTGGAGGGCGCTCGTTGTTTGACCATGCCCTATCGGTATTGGGCTATCTACGTAAGCAACCTCCCTATATTTGGGCGGTATGAACTCTTCCCTCGGAACCTTCAGCATGGCCTTAGCGACCTCCTCCCTCTTAATTATTCCGGCCGCTATGAGCCTCCTCACAGCCTCCCTCCTCATCCTTTCGAAGTCCACGAAGCCCCCGAGCTTATTTGGCGCCCCCTCCCTTAAACCACGCGCCTTGAGGTGTGTAGTTGAGTTTGAGGCTAGGGGGCACGTAAACATTAGGGCGTTGCACGCATCCACGATAGAGGTGACGAAGGATCCCGCCTTAACACCACGCGGAGATTGCATAGTGGCCGTAGCCTCGACTAAAGCCGCAGCAGACCTTCCCGGCGAGTTTAAGGAATTGGCTAGGATTGAAGGTTGCAGGATCAGGCTGATACTGAGGGTGGGCGGGGTGATGGATGAAGTGTCCGGCTATGGGTCGCCTCTCCTCACTTTCCTAAGCGATAGGAGCATGGTCTTTAGACGAAGTAACTACGTATGTCCACGTACAGTAATGGTAAGGGCCGATAAGGCGGCACTTCACTTAAGTAGAAATCTCGTAGAGAAACTTCAAGACCCGTCTACCGTAGTCAAGCTCAGGCTGGAGGCCTATCTTTGATCCTCCTGCGATCAGGAGGGGTAAAAGAAGGACTCAAGCGTCGCCCTGCCCCGCCTTTCCTTATATGCCCTAATCGCTCTATCTAAGGCTTTGAGGACCCTGTCCTCAGAGAAGTCACGCTCCCTGCACAGGAACCTAACGACCTCCTCTCTACTCGGTTCCCTCCACTCGAGGACGTAGTTTGAAGTTAAGCTGGGCGATAGGAAAATCCTCCTTATTTCGTCTATGTCAAAAGGAACTTTGTCTTCGCCTAGGGCGTCCAACACTCGCTCCAATCGCCCATATTCCTTAATTAGCTTGACCGCCTTCTTAGGCCCTATTCCCTTGATCCCCTCTGGATTGTAGTCAGTGCCTATTAGGATGCCCACGTCAACTAATTGCTCTCGCGTCAGACCGAGCTCTCTTAGCAATTGACCGAGTTCTATTAGCTCTGGCTTGATATCTATGTAGACGTCCTTCCTTGGTAGCTTCCTCCTTCCAGTAATGGTGACGTTCCTAACTAGCCTAGGGGCCCCGAAGAGTAGGGAGTCATAATCTTGGCTCGCCGCCGCATAGACATCACCTCTCGAGGCCATGTATGCCGCCTGCGCCTCTCCCTCTGAGGGGGCCTGTACCCACGGGACGCCCAAAGCATCAAGGAGCTGCTTAGCCTCCTCAACCATTTCATCAGTAAGCCTGCCGGTTTGCTGAGCGTAAATGCGAGCGGTCCTAATGTCTCCCTTGGCTAGAGCCTCTTCGTACTTTCGCTCGGCCTCCTCTTTATGAAGCCTCCTTCTAAGGATCTCCAGCTCCTTAACCTCCGGTGGCTTACCATCAAACACGTAAACTGGCTTAATTCCTAGTTCTAATAGGTTCACGGTCCTATAAAATAGCCCTGATAGGTGGCTGGTGACTCTCCCACGACCGTCCATTAAGAGCGTTCCGTCCGGCTGCCTTATTATTGCCAGAAATTGGTATAAAGCGTTGTAAGCATCAATAGCTATGGCCCTACCACTAAGCTCCTCTAACGTCACCTCCTTTCTGGGTACTATGTCTCTAAGGTCGACGCCCATCGATCAGCCCCCTTTACTTAATGAGGGTCACTAAACGCACCCCCCTTTTTGCGCTCGTCACCCTCAGTATGTCGTGCAGTTCCAGCTTCAGGAGGGCTTTGTCAAGTTCGCGCTGAGAAATGTCACCTAGCACTGACTTTAACATCACGTAGAGCTCTTTTTCTTTAGCCACCCCTCCCTTACGCCTGAGCAGGTCTACTATGACTTCTTCTATGGGTACTGGCATCCACCTGGACAACAATTTTCACCTAGACAAAGGAGAGCGGCGCTCTGGGCCTCTGCACCTGAAGCCTCTTCACTTGCTGAGCCCAGTTCATGTATTGGTTGAGCATCGCCTCAGTTATCGTCGCTGGCACCTTCTTCAATGCCTCCATAAAGTGTCTCCGATATATCTTTGTTGCATTAATGTCTTCGCGAATTGCCATCATAGCAGCTTCCCTACATAGACTTGCGATATCTGAGCCCGCGTAGCCCTCAGTCATTTTAGCTAGCTCCTCGAGGTTCACGTCCTCAGCCAGCGGCATGTTCCTCGTGTGAACCTTGAAAATTTCTAGCCTGGCATTATAGTCCGGCGGTGGAACGTAGATTAGCCTATCTAACCTACCAGGCCTCAGTAGAGCTGGGTCAAGCATATCAGGCCTGTTGGTGGCGCCTATAACTACCACGTTCTCTAACTTCTCAATCCCATCTAGCTCAGTCAAGAGCTGCGTTATCACGCGCTCGGTGACCATCGAGTCGCCCACTCCATAGCCCCTGATCGGGGCTATGGAGTCTATCTCATCGAAGTAGATTATGCATGGGGCAGCCATTCTCGCCTTTCGAAACACTTCTCTTATTGCCTTCTCTGATTCGCCAACCCACTTACTAAATATCTCCGGTCCCTTAACGCTTATGAAGTTTGCCTCGCTCTCCGTGGCCACCGCCTTGGCTAGCAGCGTCTTGCCGCACCCTGGCGGCCCGTATAGGAGCACGCCCTTGGGCGGCTCTATGCCCAGCCTCTTGAAGAGCTCTGGGTGCTTTATTGGAAGCTCCAC